>NZ_PNOZ01000043.1:0-57921 GCF_002879555.1 Verrucosispora sp. ts21
CGGGTTAGGGGGGTGGGGGGCGCCACTGGGCGGCTACGGTGGCGGCGGTGCCGAGGATGCGCGGGGTGATGGTGTTGAGGGCGACGTCGCGGGCGCGCAGGGCCAGTCGGCCTCGGGTCTGGAGCACGGCGGACATCCGACGGGTCTGACGGACCACGGCGGCCGCGCGGGGGCGACGCGCCCGGTCGTACGCGAGCACCGCGTCGGGCAGCGTCGACTCACGTAGCAACACGGCGAGCGTGGCGGCGTCCTCGAAGGCGAGGCACGCCCCCTGGCCGAGATGCGGCGGCATGGCGTGGGCGGCGTCGCCGAGCAGCACCACCCCGCCCGGTCCGAGCGGGAAGCCGTACGCCTTCGGCAACGGGCGCAGCTCACGGATCTCCTGCTGCACCAGGTCGTCAGGCTCGGTGGCGGCCAGCAACTCCTCGACAGGCCCGGGCCAGCCGGCGTACCAGCGACGCAGCAGCGCCAACTGGGTCTGCGGCGGCTCGGGCCGGGCAGCGCCTGCGGCGGTGGCCATCCAGTAGATGCCGCCTCGGCTGGAAGCGCCGGAGGAGCCCCGCTCGCCGAGTGAGGCGGCCACGAAGCGGTAGCCCGCGCCGAGGATCTCGCCGCTGACCGACTCGGACAGGTTGGGTGCCCGGTACCAGGGGATCACCGCCCGCCAGGCGGCGCATCCGGAGCTGACCACGTTGGCCCCGGGGGCGAGCTGACGACGGATCACGCTGTCGACGCCGTCCGCCGCCACCACCAGGTCGGCCTCGTACAGGTGCCGGCCGTCGCCGACGGCGGGGCGGGCCCCCGGTGTCGCTCGCACCGTTCGTACGGTCACCCCGGTACGCAGCTCGACCCGGTCACCCAGCCCTGCGATCAACGCGTCGTGCAGGTCCTCGCGGTGCACCACGACGGGAAGCCGCTCGACCGGGACCGGGCGCGGCTGGACCAGCCAGTGACCGTCGGGACGGCGTACCCCACCATCGGGCAGCGGCGTGGCGACCGCGTCCAGGCCGGCACCGAGATCCAGGGCACGGAGGGCGCGGACCCCGTTCGGCCAGAGCACGACGGCTGTCGGTTCCGGGCGGATCCGGTCGGCCTGCTCCAGGAGGGTGACCTGCCAGCCGGATCGGGCCAGCGCACCCGAGACCGCGAGGCCACCCAACCCGCCGCCGACCACCACCGCGGTCCGCATACCGCCCCCTCGTTCAGCTGTCGCGCTCGGCGGGCCGAGCCGAGGCGGCCGCACCGCCGTCGGTGGCCGCGTCGCCTGGCCGTTCCTCGGCCGTTGCCGCATCGTCGGACCGGCCTGCGGCGGTCACCGACTCACCCGTCACGGCGTCGCCGCTCGCGGTGGTGCCCGTCCCGGAAGCGCCGGTCGCGGTGGTGCCCGTTCCGGCGACGCGGGTGGTGGTGCCCGTTACGGAAGCACCGGTGGTGCCCGTTGCGGGATCGTCGGTGCCGGTGTGCTCGGGTGGCGCCTCGCCGGTCTCCTGCCAGTGGCGGAACTGCTCCTCGCTGACCACCCGGTAGCCGTCCGGCGCGGCCGGCTGCTCGCCCGCCTGCCGGGCGGAGAGGTCCACCTGGGAGACGTCGGAGGCCGCCGTCGAGGTGGCGGCGGAAGCACCGATCGGGATCAGGTACTGGCGCGGGCCGCGGACCAGCAGGAAGTACGCCAGCGCGCCGAGGAAGACCAGCGCGGCGGTCCAGACGTTGAGGCGTACGCCGAGGATGGTGTTCGCCTCGTCGGTACGCATCATCTCGATCCAGAAGCGGCCGGCGGTGTAGCCCATCACGTACAGCGCGAATGCCCGGCCTCGGCCGAGCCGCAGCTTGCGGTCGAGGAAGAAGACAAGCGCCGCGACGCCGACGTTCCACAGCGCCTCGTAGGCGAAGGTCGGGTGGTAGAGCCCTTCCTCAAGGATCGGCCGGCCCGCCTCGTCGCGCAGCGCCTGCCCGCCGTCCATCCGGTGGATCTCCAGGCCCCACGGCAGGTCGGTCCGACTGCCGTAGAGCTCGTTGTTGAACCAGTTGCCGAGCCGGCCGACCGCCTGCGCCAGGGGCAGGCCGGGTGCCAGCGCGTCGGCGACCACCGCGAAGGGGATGCCCAACTGCCGGGCGGCGAGCCAGGCGCCGACCGCGCCACCGGCGACCGCCCCCCAGATCCCGAGCCCACCCTCGTGGATGTAGAAGACCTTGATCGGGTCACCGCCGGTGCCGAAGTACGCCGCGGGTGAGGTGATCACATGGTAGATCCGGGCGCCGATGATGCCGGCCGGCACCGCCCACAGGGCGATGTCCAGCACCGCGCCGGGAGCGACCCCACGCTGGCGCAGTCGCCGGTCGGTGACCCAGCAGGCCACCACGATGCCGGCGATGATGCACAGCGCGTACGCCCGCAGGGGTATCGGCCCGAGGTGCCACACGGCGGTGCTCGGGCTGGGGATGGCGGCAAGGTACGTCGGCGAGGCGAGACTCACGCGCGCACCCTACCGCTGCCAACCCCTCCACCGTCACCCCGGCCCACCTACCGCGACCACCCCCACACCCACCCCCACTCCCCGCGATCTTGCACTTCCCGCCCCTACAAACCCTGGCATTCCAGGCATAAGGGCGACCAAAAGTGCATGATCGGCGGGAAAAGGGGGGGCGGGGCTAGGGGGTGGTGGGGTGGCGGACGCCGGTGGACAGGGCGGTGGTGAGGGTGGTGAGGGCCGTGAGGGCGGTGGGTTCGTCGGGGGTGTCGAGGAGGCAGCGGATCAGGGCGCTGCCGACGATCACGCCATCGGCGTAGCCGGCGACGGTGGCCGCCTGGGCGCCGGTGCCGACCCCGAGGCCGACGCCGACGGGCAGGTCGGTCACCTTGCGGACCCGGGACACCAGCACGGGCGCCGCCTCGGAGGTCTGCGTACGGGCCCCGGTAACCCCCATCAGCGCGGTGGCGTAGACGAAACCGCGGCAGTGTTCGACAGTCATCGCCAACCGCTCGTCCGTCGACGAGGGCGCGACCAGGAACGTACGGTCCAGCCCGTGGGCGTCCGAGGCGGCCAGCCACTCGCCGGCCTCCTCGGGAATCAGGTCGGGCGTGATCAGTCCGGTGCCACCGGCCGAGGCGAGATCCCGGGCGAACGCGTCCACGCCGTACTGCTCGATCGGGTTCCAGTAGGTCATCGTGACCACCGGCGCGCCGGTGGCCGTGACCTCCTCGATGATCCGCAACGCGTCCCGGGTGCGTACGCCCCCGGCCAGGGCGATGTCGCTGGCCCGCTGGATGACCGGGCCGTCCATCACCGGGTCGGAGTACGGGATCTCCAGCTCGATCACGTCGACCCCGGCCGCCACCATCGCCTTCATCGCCGTGATGCTGCCCTCGACGGTGGGGAACCCGGCCGGCATGCAGCCGATCAGCACCGCCCGACCCTCCGCCCGCGCCTTGTCGAAGACCACCCCGATCCGGCTCTGCTGCTCACTCATGCCGATTCCCCGTCCAGGATGCCGAAGTACCCGCCGGCGGTGTGCACGTCCTTGTCGCCCCGGCCGGAAAGGTTGACCACGATGGTGGGCTGCCGGCCCAGCTCGGCGGCGAGCTTCCCGGCGATGGCCAGGGTGCCGGCGAGCGCGTGCGAACTCTCGATCGCCGGAATGATGCCCTCGGTACGGCAGAGCAGCTCGAACGCCGCCATCGCCTCGTCGTCGGTGATCGGCAGGTAGCTGGCTCGCCCGGTGTCGTGCAACCAGGCGTGCTCCGGGCCGACACCCGGATAGTCCAGGCCGGCGGAGATCGAGTGCGACTCGACGGTCTGCCCGTCGGCGTCCTGGAGCACGTAGGTGCGGGTGCCGTGCAGGACGCCCGCGGAGCCACCGGTGATGCTGGCCGCGTGCCGGCCGCTGGCCACCCCCTCACCGCCGGCCTCGAAGCCGTACAGCCGCACCTGCGGGTCGTCGACGAAGGCGTGGAAGATGCCCAGCGCGTTGGAGCCGCCGCCGACACACGCGGTCACCGCGTCCGGCAGCGCGCCGGTCAGGTCGAGGCACTGCTGCCGGGCCTCGTCGCCGATGCCCCGGACGAAGTCGCGGACCAGCGCCGGAAACGGGTGCGGGCCGGCGGCGGTGCCGATCAGGTAGTGCGTGTCGTCGACGTTCGCGACCCAGTCGCGCATCGCCTCGTTCATCGCGTCCTTGAGCGTACGACTGCCGGTGGTCACCGGGACGACGGTGGCGCCGAGCATCCGCATCCGGGCCACGTTCAGCGCCTGCCGCTCGGTGTCGACCTGACCCATGTACACCACGCAGTCGAGGTCGAACAGGGCGGCCGCGGTGGCGGTGGCGACGCCGTGCTGACCGGCGCCGGTCTCGGCGATCACCCGCTTCTTGCCCATCCGCCGGGTGAGCAACGCCTGGCCGAGCACGTTGCGGACCTTGTGCGCGCCGGTGTGGTTGAGGTCCTCGCGCTTGAGCAGGACCCGGGCACCGACGCGGGCGGAGAAGCGACGGGCCTCGTACAGCAGCGACGGGGTGCCCGCGTAGTCCCGCAGCAGCGCGGCGAACTCGGCGCGGAACGCCTCGTCGGCCATCGCCGTACGGTGTGCGACGTCCAGTTCCTCCAGGGCCGCGACCAGCGCCTCCGGCACGAACCGCCCGCCGAAACGACCGAAGTGACCGGCGGCGTCCGGGAACTGCGCCGCCGGACCGGCCGACTCCGCGGTGCTCCTGCCGTGACCTGCGCTCATCGGGGAACCTCTCCCTCGAAGGACAACCGGTACGACGTCAGCGCACCGGGCGGGGCGTGGCCGGGTGGTTTCCGGCGTTGACCAGTTCGGCCACCGCCTCGCGGGGACTCTTCTTGGTGACCAGGCCCTCGCCGACGAGGACCGCGTCGGCACCCGCGGAGGCGTACCGGATCAGGTCGTGCGGACCGCGTACGCCGGACTCGGCGATCTTGACGACGCTGCTCGGCAGCCCCGGTGCGATCCGCTCGAACACCGACCGGTCGACCTCCAAGGTACGCAGGTCGCGGGCGTTGACGCCGATCACCTGCGCACCGGCCTCCAGAGCCCGGTCGGCCTCCTCCTCGTCGTGCACCTCGACCAGCGCGGTCATGCCCAGCGACTCGATCCGCTCCAGCAGGCCGACAAGCACGTTCTGCTCCAGCGCGGCGACGATCAGCAGCACCAGGTCAGCGCCGTGCGCACGGGCCTCGTGCACCTGGTAGCTGGAGACCACGAAGTCCTTACGGAGCACCGGGACGTTCACCGCGGCGCGCACCGAGGCGAGGTCGTCCAGCGAGCCACCGAACCAGCGCCCCTCGGTGAGCACACTGATCGCCCGGGCCCCACCGGCGGCGTACTCGCCGGCCAGCTCGGCCGGGTCGGCGATCTCCGCCAACTGGCCCTTGGACGGCGATGAGCGCTTCACCTCGGCGATGACGGCGACGCCCGGCCGACGCAGGGCCGCGTACGCGTCCAACGGCGGTGGGGCGGCGGCGGCGAGTTCGCGGATCCGCTCCAGCGGAACCTGCTCCTGCCGCCGGGCCACGTCCTCGCGGACGCCGGCCAGGATCTCGTCGAGCACGCTTGTCGGGGCGGCCGACGAACCGGCTTCGTCCCCCTCCGCGTGCGCATGCTCAGCAGTCACCAACGGACTCCCCTCTCCGGGTGTCATGGGCCGATGCTAGGGGGCACTGCCAGGCACCGCCCGCCGGGGGTATGGCGCTCCTCACGAAATGGCTCGGGCATAATGGCCGACTTGCGCAAACGTACCGTGACTCTACGTCACCGCCCCATCGACAGACACCCATGCGCGCGCTTGGTCGGCGCGAACCCACGACCCACCACGACAGTCGTCGATGCTGTGAGCTAGCTCAAGGACGAACGACCCTTTGCCTGGTCAGGACCACTACCGCAGAGTTGACGTTGCAGTCATCACTACGAAACGTGAGCCGCGCAGCATCGTTCTCGGGCAAACTCAATGACGCGCTTGCCCCTCCACCACGACGATCTCTTCGGGGTTCTCATGAGTTCCTCCGCGCGGCAGCAGACCATCGGACTCACCACCATCTCCCGTACCGTCGCGTCGCTCGCCGTCGGTGTCGTCCACACGGTCGAGCGCGCCGTGGTCGGTCCGACCCGGATCCGGACCGCACAGGGCAACGCCTGGGAAGCCATCTGCGCCGACCGCGCCCGCGCCGACCAGCGCGCCGCCCTGAACCAACTGGTCGCCGAGCTGGCCGCCGCCCGCACCCGCGACCGCCAACCCGTCAGCTGACAAGCCCGGCCGCACCCCGCCGCTCAGCAGGTCGCCGAACTCACCAGCCTCCGGTCCGACGCAGAGCTCAGCGCACTGTGGGGTCTTCGCCCCGGTCGAGTGCTTCCCAGGCTTCCACGGTGCCGGCGCCCTGGATGGGGCCGGACGTGTCGGCGTCACGCCGCGATCGGCGTTCATACCGGGCGCTCATCGCCGGCCAACGGTTTCCGTGCAGCGCGGTCAACGCCCCGCCGGCCGCCGCCATCAGGCCACCGAGCAGGGTGAGCGCGGGCCACTGCGAACTGACCTGGTCGCCGAGGTCCGCCAGCAGCCCGTAGCCACCGCCGCCGGCCAGGGCGAGGCCGAACAGCGCCAGCAGCGCACCGAGCACCCGGCGCAGCCAACCTCCGGTGGCCAGCACCGCACCCCCGCCGGCCAGTCCCACCAGGGCGAGCGCCGGCAGCCAGGGCAGCAGTTGCGCGCCGGTACCCCCTTCGTCGAGGGCAGACGACGTGGTGGAGTCCAGCACCCAGGTGCGGGTCACCGCCCAGAGCGCCAGCCCCGCACCCGCCAGGCAGAGCAGCACGGCGTACGCCAACTCACGCCGGGCGGTCATCGGGCCGCTCTCAGGGTTTCGGCGGCGGCGATGGCTGCCAGCACCGCAGCGGCCTTGTTGCGGGTCTCCTGGTCCTCGGCGGCCGGGTCGGAGTCGGCCACCACCCCGGCACCGGCTTGGACGTAGGCGCGTCCGGCGCGCATCAGGGCGGTCCGGATCGCGATGGCCATGTCGAGGTCGCCGCCGAAGCCGAAGTAGCCGACCGTGCCGCCGTAGAGGCCACGGCGTACCGGTTCGAGTTCCTCGATGATCTCCATGGCGCGCACCTTGGGGGCACCGGAGAGGGTGCCCGCCGGGAACGTCGCGGCCAGCGCGTCGAAGGCCGTGCGGTCCTCGCGCAGGGTGCCGACCACGGTCGAGACGATGTGCATGACGTGGCTGTACCGCTCGATGGTGGCGAACTCCGGCACCTCGACGGTGCCGGGCCGGCAGACTCGACCCAGGTCGTTGCGGCCCAGGTCGACGAGCATGACGTGCTCGGCCCGTTCCTTCGGGTCGGCGAGCAGTTCGGCGGCGAGACGGGCGTCGGCCTCCGGGGTCGCGCCGCGCGGGCGGGTACCGGCGATCGGGTGCAGCAGGGCACGCCGCTCGCCGCTGTCCTCGATCGTCACCTTCAGGTGCGCCTCGGGCGACGACCCGACGATGTCGAAGTCGTCGAAGCGCAGCAGGTACATGTAGGGGCTGGGGTTTGTGGTGCGCAGCACCCGGTAGACGTCCAGCGGGTCGGCGGCGGTGTCCCGCTCGAAGCGTTGGGCCAGCACGATCTGGAAGCACTCGCCGGCCCGGATCGCCTCCTTGGCCGCCTCGACCGCCTTGGGGTAGCCGCCGTCGGGGGTACGGCTGCGCACCTCGCCGACGGGTGGGCGGTGCACCGTGGAGACCATCGGCGGGATGGGCCGCGACAGCGCGGTGGTCATCGCGTCCAGCCGGCCCACCGCGTGGTGGTACGCGGCGGCGACGAGCGCTTCGCGGCCCGGCTCGTCCTGCGGCGGCAGGATCGCGTTGGCGACCAGGATCGCCGAGCCGTCGAAGTGGTCGAGCACCACCAGGTCGGTGGCGAGCATCATGCCCAGCTCGGGTACGGCCAGGTCGTCCTCGGTGAGCGCGGGCAGCCGCTCGAACCGCCGGATCAGGTCGTAGCCGAGGTAGCCCACCATGCCCCCGGTCAACGGCGGCATCCCACCCTGCGGGTCGCCGGGCGGGCCGGCCAGCGCGGCCACCGTGGCTCGCAGCACCTCGACGGGGTCGCCGGTGGTCGGCAGGCCGGCCGGGGGCGTGCCGAGCCAGGCCGCCGCGCCGTCGCGTTCGACAAGGGTGGCACTGCTGCGTACGCCGACGAAGGAGTACCGGGCCCAGGCCAGCCCCGCCGAGCCGACACCCTGCTCGGCGGACTCCAGCAGGAAGGTGCCGGGGCCACCGGCGAGCTTGCGGTAGACCCCGACCGGAGTCTCCGCGTCGGCGAGCAGCCGGCGGGTCACCGGCACCACCCGCCAGCGGGCCGCCAGTTCGGTGAAGGTGGTCTCGTCCGGGCTCACCCGGCCGTCGGTCACGAGGTCACCTCGCCGGTGACCGGAAGCTCGGTGTGGAAGCAGGTGCGCTGCCCGGTGTGGCAGGCGGCACCCACCTGGTCGACGCTGACCAGCACGGCATCGCCGTCACAGTCCAGCGCGACGGAGCGGACGTACTGGTGGTGGCCCGAGGTGGCGCCCTTGACCCAGTACTCCCGGCGACTGCGCGACCAGTAGGTGGCCCGGCCGGTGGTCAGGGTGCGGTGCAGGGCCTCGTCGTCCATCCAGGCGACCATCAGCACCTCACCGCTGTCGTGCTGACGGACCACGGCGGCCACCAGGCCGTCGGGGGTCCGGCGCAGCCGGGCGGCGATCGCCGGATCGAGCCGGGACGGCCGGTCCGGGCCGCCGGGCGGGGGCGACTCTTCGCGGTGGGCGCCGGTCACCGGCGCGTCAGGTACGGGCACAGTTAGCCATTGTTCCGCACGCGGCGCGGGTACCCCAGCGGCCTCCCGACCGTCGGACGGCACCGCCCCGGTCGACTCGCGACCCGGCGGCGGCAGGGCGGCGGCTTCCTGGCCGGTGTGCTGGGGTGGGACCGCGGGGTGACCCAGCTGGGCCACGTAACGATCCAGCCGGCCGTCGAGCAGGGCGGCGGCGAGGTCCGCGCCGCCGACCTCCGCCACCTCGGCGGCGTACGGGCGGATCAACGGGAGGATGCCGGTCACCAGCCGGGCCGCGGCCGCCCACAGTTGGCGGGTCGAGCCGGGCCGCAACCCGAGACAGCGCAGCATGGCCTCGCGGTAGCCGGCGGGCGCCACCGGCAGGTCGAGCGCGGCGGCGAACGCCAACCGGCGGGACACCACCCGGACGGAGGGGTTGGCCAGTCGCAGCACCGAGGGGCAGAGCCGCGCCAGGTCGGCGGCGGCGAGCCGGACCCCGAGCCGGTCGTCGGCGTCCCGGGCCGCGGCCACCTTGCCGAGGCTGGCGATCAGTTCCTCCAGCCGTGGCTCGTCGGCCGGCTGGCAGAGCACCGGCAGATCGATGCGGGCCCGCCAGCGCGGATCCGCCCACAGCAGCCGGGCGGGGGCCGTCACGGGCAGGCCGAACGCCCAGTCGGCCGGTTCGCCCAGTCGGGTCACCCACGAGCGGATGTCCCGAGCCGCGACCGAGACATGGGTCAGCCGGCCGGAATGCTCCGCGATGTAGGCCCGGCGGGCCGCGTACGGCGCACCACCGCCGACCAGAACGTCGACGTCGACGTCGCTGTGGGCGGTGGCGGCCCGACGGGCGTGGCTGCCGCGGAGCAGAATGCCCACCACGGGTCGGTCGGCGCTCGCCCGCAGCCGTGCGGTCCAGTCGTCGAAGAATCGGCTGTCCGATGACGGAGCGTGATCCACTGCGCCATCCTGCCGCAGGTCCGATCTAGGTGCAATGCCCGATGACGGACTCCGTGTCCGTTAAATCATTAGTTGCCCGTGGTATCAGCCCGCGATTCACTTCCGGCCTTTCCCGGTCGACCTAATTCAACTAGCGTTGATTTCAACAGTTGATGAGTTTGTTGGGAGGTGGACGATGGTCGACGCGATCGCCGTCCGGGGCCTGGTCGTGGACCGGGGCGGACGGCGAGTTCTGGACGGCATCGACGCCGTCGTTCCCGGCGGCTCGGTCACCGGGCTGCTCGGGCCGAGCGGAAGCGGCAAGACCACCCTGATGCGGGCGATCGTCGGAGTGCAGGTGATCACGGCCGGCGCGGTGACGGTGCTGGGTCAGCCGGCCGGCTCGGCGGGTCTGCGGCACCGGGTCGGCTACCTGACCCAGGCGCCGAGCGTCTACGCCGACCTCACGGTCCGGGAGAACGCCCGCTACTTCGCCACCCTCCACGGCCGGGGCGCGGACGAGGCGGACCGGGCTGTGGCCGACGTGGGTCTGGCCGCCGCGGCACGACAGTTGGTGGGCAACCTCTCCGGTGGGCAGCGCAGCCGGGCATCACTGGCCTGCGTACTTGTCGGTGACCCGGAGTTGATCGTGCTCGACGAACCGACTGTCGGTCAGGATCCGGTGCTGCGCGCCGACCTCTGGGCCCGCTTCCACGAACTGGCCGCGGCCGGGACGACGCTGCTGGTGTCGAGTCACGTGATGGACGAGGCGGCCCGCTGCGACCGGCTGCTGCTGATCCGCGCCGGACGGCTGGTCGCCGACGACACGCCGGACGCCGTCCGGTCCGCCGCCGGGGTGGACGACCTCGACGAGGCGTTCCTGCGGCTGATCAGGGCGGCCGAGACGACGCAGGCCGGGGAGGCGTGATGAACAGCCGGATTCTCGTCGCCACCGTCGGGCGCATCCTGCGTCAACTGCGCCACGACCGGCGTACGGTGGCCCTGCTCGTGGTGGTGCCCACCGTGCTGCTCACGCTTGTCTACTACATGTACGCCGACCAGCCCAGCGTGCCGGGAACGTCGTCCGCCTTCGACCGGATCGCGCTGGTCATGCTCGGCTTCTTCCCGTTCATCATCATGTTCCTGGTGACCAGCATCGCCATGCTCCGCGAGCGGACCAGCGGCACGCTGGAACGACTGCTGACCACGCCGCTGGCCAAGGCCGACCTGCTCTTCGGGTACGGCATCGCCTTCGGGCTGGCCGGCGCGGTACAGGCCACCATCGCCTCGGCCGTGGCGTACTGGGTCTTCGACCTGTACACCGCCGGCAGCAGCGGGTTGGTGATCATGATCGCCGCGTTGAACGCGGTGCTGGCCGTCGCGCTCGGCCTGCTGTGCAGCGCCTTCGCCCGCACCGAATTCCAGGCCGTACAGTTCATGCCGGTCGTGGTCGCGCCGCAGCTGCTGCTCTGCGGGCTGTTCGTACCGAGGGAGCAGATGGCCGGCTGGTTGCAGGCGGTAAGCGACGCGCTGCCCCTGACGTACGCCGTCGAGGCTCTGCAGGAGGTGGGCGCGCACGCCGAGCCGACCGCCACGATGTGGCGCAACGTGGCCGTGGTCGCCGCCGTGGCGGTGCTGGCGCTGCTGCTCGCCGCGGCCACCCTGCGACGACGCAGCAGCTGACACCCGCGTCCGGGCCGCCGGCTGACACGTCGGCGGCCCGGACGCGGCGTGGCACCGAGCGGAAGGAGGACGATGGCACGGCGGACCGGTCGACGCCCCGGCAACCCGGCGACCCGCGAGGTGATCCTCGACGCGGCCCGGGCCACCTTCGGGCAGCGGGGGTACGACGGCAGCACGATCCGGGCCATCGCCGCCGCCGCCGGAGTGGACCCGGCCCTGGTGCACCACTACTTCGGCAGCAAGGACCAGCTCTTCCTGGCCGCCATGCAGGCGCCGTTCGACCCCCGGGAGGTGCTGCCCGCGGTGCTCACCGGCGACCGCGCGGGCCTCGGCGAACGGATCGTGCGGACCTTCCTCTCGGTGTGGGACTCCCCCGCCGGCACCGCCGGGATCGCCATGCTGCGCTCCGCGGTCAGCAACGAATGGACCGCCCGGCTGCTGCGCGAGTTCGTCACCATCCACGTGCTGCGCCCGATCCTCGACCACGTCGACGTCGACCCGGCGGAGGTGCCGCTACGCGGGTCACTGCTGGCCAGCCAACTGGTCGGGCTGGCGGTGATGCGGCACGTGATCCGGCTGGAGCCGATCGCCACCGCCGATCCCGAGGTCCTGGTCGCCGCGATCGCCCCCACCATCGGGCGCTACCTCACCGCCCCGCTCTGATCAGCGGGTCTGTTCCAGCCAGGAGGCGTAGAGCAGGCCGTAGACCGAATCCGGGTCGGCGACCAACTCGTCGTGCGGACCGCGCTGCACGATCCGGCCCCGGTCCACCACGATCACCTCGTCGGCGCTCTGCGCCGTGGAGAGCCGGTGCGCGATGGCCAGGGTGGTCCGGCCCCGGGTCACCGCATCCAGGGTCCGTTGCAGCCGGACCTCCGTGGCCGGGTCAACCGCGCTTGTCGCCTCGTCCAGCACCAGCAGGTCCGGATCGGCGACGTACGCCCGGGCCAACGCGACCAACTGCCGCTCCCCCACGCTCAACGCCTCGCCACGCTCGCCGACCCCGGTGGCCAACCCGGCCGGCAGGCCGTCCAGCCAGTCACTCAGCCCCAACTCGGTGAAGGCGGCGGTGAGCTGCTCGTCGGTCAACTCGGGGCGGCCGAAGCGGACGTTGTCGGCGACAGTGGCGTCGAACAGGAAGCCGTCCTGCGGCACCATCACCACCCGGGACCGCAGCGAGTCGAACCGTACGTCGGTCAGCGGCACCCCGGAGAGCAGCACGTCACCGCGCGTCGGGTCCATCAGCCGGGTGAGCAGCTTGGCGAAGGTGGTCTTGCCGCTGCCGGTCTCGCCCACCACCGCCACCCGGCTCTTCGCCGGGATCTCCAGGCTGACGTCGTGCAGCACCGTCGGGCCGTTCGGGTAGGCGAAACTCACCCCGGCGAACCGGATGTCCAACGGGCCGGACGGCAACTCCCGCCCCTGCTCGCCCGGGTCGGCCACGTCCGGGGACACGTCCAGCACATCAAGCACCCGACGCCAGCCGGCGATGGCGTTCTGCGCCTCGTTGAGCACCTCCGTGGCGATCTGCACCGGCTGGATGAACAACGTCACGAGGAACAGGAACGCGGTAACCTCGCCGATGCTCAGCGTCTGGTCGGCACCGAGAAGCACACCGACGACCACCACCCCGGCCAGCGCCACCCCGGCGGCCAACTCGCCGACCGAACTGCCCAGGATGCTGATCCGGATCGCCTTCTGCTGGGCCTGCCGTTGACTGTCGATCGCCTGGTCCAGCCGCCGGGCGGTCCGCCCGGCGATGCCGTACGCCCGGATCACCGGCGCGCCCACCACGCTCTCCCCGACCGCGCCGAGCAACGCGCCGGTCCGCTGCCGGACCACCCCGTACGCGGCGGCCAGTCGGCGCTGAAGCAGCCGGATCACCAGGACCGCCGGCACGAAGGCGGCGAAGACCACCAGGGTCAACTGCCAGGAGTACGCCAGCATCACCACTGTGGTGACCGCCAACTGACCCAGGTTGACCAGCAGGATCACGCCACCCCACTGGAGGAACTGGGTGATCTGGTCGACGTCGCTGGTCACCCGGGACACCAGCGAACCCCGCCGCTCGGACTGCTGGTGCAACATCGACAGGTCGTGCACGTGCCGGAAGGCCCGCACCCGTACACCGGCCAACGCGGTCTCGCTGACGGTGAACAGTCGTCGCATCATCAGGTAGCCGCAGGCGGTGGTCACCACCAGCACCGCAGCGGTCACCGCCACCACGACGAACAGGGCGTTCAGGTCGAGCCCACCGACGATGCCCCGGTCGATGCCCTGCTGCACGGCCACCGGTACGGCCACCCGGCCGAGCATGTAGACCAACGCCAGGCCGAGCGTGCCGGCCAGGCCCACCCGCAACTCCGGGGACAGGGCCAGGCCACGGCGCAGCGTCGCCCAGGTCGACTCGGCCCGTTCCGACGCCGCGTTCTCCACGCTCACCGATTCACCTTCGTTCCCGACTGCGGGACTCCGCTGCGCTGCATTCCTCGCGGTCACCGGACCCGCCTTTCGTTCCCGACTGCGGGACTCCGCTGCGCTGCATTCCTCGCGGTCACCGGTCCACCTCCAGGCCGGAGGGCAGGGGGGCCACCTCGTCGTAGTCGTCCGTTCTGTTCTCGGGGTCGACCTCGGCCTGCTCGTAGGCGGTGACCAGGTCGGCGTAGCCCGGCACGGTGGCCAGCAACGTCGAGTGGGTGCCGCGGGCGAGCACCCGGCCCTGCTCCAGGTAGATGACCTCGTCGGCGAGCGCGATGGTCGCCCGGCGGTACGCCACCACCAGGATCGACGCGCCGGGGCCACCGGTCGCCGACGAGCGCAGCCCGGCCAGGATGGCCGCCTCCACGCGAGGGTCGACCGCGCTTGTCGCGTCGTCGAGCACCAGCAGCCGGGGACGTCCGGCCAGCGCCCGGGCCAGGGTGAGTCGCTGCCGCTGGCCCCCGGACAGCGAGGTGCCCCGCTCGCCGACCATGGTGTCCAGCCCGTCGGGCAGGGCGGCGACGAAACCGTCGGCCTCGGCCAACCGCAACGCGCTCCAGACCACCTCGTCGTCGATGCCCGGCCGGTCCAGCGAGACGTTCGCCCGGATCGTGTCGTCGAAGATGAACGGCACCTGCGCCACCAGAGCGGCATTGTCGGCGAGCGAATCCGCGGTCAACTGCCGCACGTCCACCCCGTCGATGCGGACCGTGCCGGCCAGCGGATCCACCAGCCGTACGGCCAGCGAAGCGATTGTCGACTTGCCGGAGCCGGTCGGCCCGACCAGGGCGACGGTCCTGCCGGCCTCGACGCTGAAGGAGACCTCGCCGAGCACCTGCGCGCCGGGCAGGTGCGCCTCGGCGGGCTCGTAGGCGAAGCCGACGTCGGTGAAGGTGAGCGAGGCCGGTGCGGTGGTGGGGGCGAGCCGCTGCTCGCCGTACGGCATCTCGCCGGTGGCGTCGAGCACCCGGCTGACCCGGTCCCAGCCGGCGACGCTGCGCGGCAGCTCGGCCAGCACCCAGCCGATCGCCCGCACCGGAAACGCCAGCACGGTGAAGAGGAAGGCCACGCTCACCAGTTCCGCCACGTCGATGGCCCCCTGGCGCAGGCGGTACGCACCGACCACAAGCACCGCCAGGGTGCCGAGACTGGGCAGGGTCTCCAGCATCGGATCGAAGATGCCGCGCAGCCGGCCGACGGAGATCAACGCGTCGCGCAGCTGTCCGGTCCGGTCGGCGAACCGGGCGGTCTCCTGGCTCTCCCGGCCCATCGTCTTGACCACCAGCGCGCCGTCGAAGCTCTCGTGGGCGATTCCGCTGACCTCGGCCCGCAGCCGCTGGGCGCGGGCCTGCCGCGGTGCCATCCGCCGGGAGTAGGCGACGTTGAGCGCGAACAGTGCCGGGAACACCGCCAGCCCGACCAGCGCCAGCGCCCAGTCGGTGAAGAAGAGCAACGACACCGCGCCGACCAGCATCACCAGCGTGCCGACCGCGAAGGGCAGCGGGGCGATCGGCTGCCAGGCCGCCTCCACGTCGGAGTTCGCGTTGGACAGCAGCGTGCCGGTGGCGTTGCGGTGGTGCCAGGACAACGGCAGGTCGAGGTAGCGGCGGGTGACCCGACGCCGGTAGTCGGCCTGCAGGCGGTACTGCATGTATCCCGCGCCGAGTCGCCGACCGAAGATGCCGACCACCCGCAGCACGCTGAGCCCGAACAGCGCGGTGGCCGCGATGACCAGGGCACTCACCCCGACCGAGCCGCTCTCGATCGCCGGGACCACCACGTCGCCGACCACCCGACCGACCACGAACGCGCTGGCCACCACCATCGCGCCGAACAGCACGCTGCCGCTGACCGCGACCGCGAAGATCCTCGGCTGTTCGCGGATGGCCCGTCCCAGGACGCCCAGCCCGCGACCGAGCACCTCCCGACTTGTCCCGCTCGCCACTGTCTCCCCCGCCGTAAGCCGCCAGTATCCTCTCTCATCCTTACCGCTGCCCGCTCGTCCCGCCGACCCCGGGAGGATATGTCCGACGTCACCCCCGGCCGGAGCAACCCCGCGCATCGGCGAACCGGGCAGGATCGGTCAGTTGCACCTACCATCGCAGTCATGCCGCGGTACGCCCGATCCGAACGCCAGGCGCTCACCGACTTGATGTCGAAGTTGGGACCGGACGCCCCCACCATCAACGAGGGTTGGACGGTTCGCGACCTCGCCGCGCACCTCGTGGTACGGGAGCGTCGACCGGACGCCGCCGCCGGTCTTGTGCTCGCCCCGCTGCGCGATCGGGGCGAGCGGATTCGCCGGCAGGTCGCGGCGAGCGACTGGGCGCACCTGCTCGACCAGGTACGCCATCCTCCGGTGTGGAGCCCGATGAGCAACCCGTTGACCGACGAGTTGGCAAACATGATGGAGTTCTTCATCCACCACGAGGACGTACGCCGGGCCCAGCCGCAGTGGCAGCCGCGCCAGTTGCCGGCCGAACTGGACCAGGCACTGTGGCGGCGCAGTTCCACCCTGGCCCGAATGGCGCTACGCCGTTTCCCGGCCCAGCTGACAGTCGTCGCGCCGGGGCACGGAGAAGTGGCCACCGGCCGGGGCGGCGAACCGCTGCGGCTGGTGGGCGCGCCGGGCGAGCTGATCCTGTTCCTGTCCGGACGGCAGCGGGTGGCCCAAGTGGAGGTCGACGGCGCCCCCGGTCCGGCGGATCGGCTACGTGGAGCAAAGCTGGGCTTTTAGCCCAATGTGCAGAAGCGGCCAGCGAACAGAACCGAAAACGTTATACAGCCAACACCCTGCGTTGATCGCCGCTCCCGTACTCTGGCCGCGCCGCTCCGCCCCGGGGGCGGCGGAACAGGGAACTCCATGCGAACCTTAGCGCTCTCGGTACTGCACGAGCCCCCCTTCACCACGACTCAGCACGACGACACCGACGTGGTGGCTCGGGAGAGCGAGAACTGGGCACAAGAGTTAGGGCTGATCAGTAACGGACAGCGGCTACGCCGGGCCGACGCCGCCGGGCTCGCCAGCCGGGCCTGCCCACAGGCACCCCGTGACCGCCTGCGCCTGCTCTCCGACCTGATCACCTGGCTCTTCGTGATGGACGACGCCTGCGACGAGGACGGTCTGGGCAATGATCCGACGCGTCTCGCGCCCACGATGGCGGCCCTGCTGGATGTGCTGGACCTGCACGGCGGGCCGGGCACCGTACCGGCAGCGGGCCCGCTGGGGCTGGCCCTGGCCGACCTGTGCCGGCGGGTACGCGCCTACGGCCGGCCGGCCGTGCTGCTGCGGTTCACCGCCGCCATGCGGGAATACCTGCTCGCACTGTTGTGGGAGGCGGCCAACCGGGAGCACGACCGGGTACCTCCGGTGCACGAGTACGTGCAGATGCGCCGGCACACCGGCGGCGTGTTCCCCAGCCTCGCCCTGACCGACCTGGCCCTGGACGGCCTCCCACCGGCCGAACGCCGGGCCGACCCGCAGTGGGCCGCGCTGGAGTTGCTCGCCGCCAACCTGATCTGCTGGTGCAACGACGTCTTCTCGTACCGCAAGGAGCACCGGACCGGCCCGGACGCGCACAACCTGGTCACCGTGCTGAGCCGGGAGACCGGGGACGAGCGGGCGGCGATGCGGGCCGCCGCGGCGCGCTTCAACCGCGAACTCGGCGCCTACCTGAACACCGAGAGCAACCTGTTGGCGCAGCACGGCGACGCGGTACGACCCGCGCTGACGACGCGACGGAACTGGATTCGGGCGACCTACGACTGGTCCCTGGCAGCGGAGCGGTACGCCTGAGACAGGCGTTCGGCACGGCAAACGGGCCTGCTGGATGATCCGCAGGTCTAGCCGATGCCTCGCACAGGCAATACCCTTCGGTAACCAACACTGCCGTGACGATGGTCACGCCTCCACCCCCCTGAAGGCGGCTACAGCGATGGCTCTCGATGTACCGTACCGCTCCATTCCTGACATGTTCCTCAAGCGCGTGGCAGCCACCCCGGATCGTCACGCTTTCGGCCGCCCCGGTCCGGACAACGCCCCGGTCTGGCTGACCTGGTCCCAGGTCGCCGAGCGGGCCAAGGCGGTCGCCGCCGGTCTGCACGGTCTGGGTGTCGGCCAGGAGGATCCGGTGGCGATCCTGGCGAACACGCGCCTCGACTGGATCATCGCCGATTTCGGCATCATGTGCGCCGGTGGCGCGACGACCACGGTCTACCCCACCACCGAACCCGACGACGCCACGTACATCATCTCCGACTCCGGTTCCAAGGTGTTGTTCGCCGAGGACCCGGGACAGGCGGCGAAGATCGCCGGTGCGCAGCTGCCCGCGCTGACCCACGTGGTCCTCATCGACGGTGAGCCGGACCCGTCGGCGGCCGTCCCCCAGCTGACCCTCGCCCAGCTCGAACAGCAGGGTGCCGAGCGGCTCGCCGACGATCCGGAACTGATCGACCGCCTGGTCGCCAAGATCGGCCCCGAGCACCTGGCCACCCTGATCTACACCTCCGGCACCACCGGCCGGCCCAAGGGCGTCGAACTGCTGCACGGCGGCTGGTGCTGGGAGGGTGTCGCGCAGGAGGCGGTCGGGCTGCTCCGCGACGACGACCTGCAGTACCTCTGGCTTCCGCTGTCGCACTCGTTCGGCAAGACCCTGCTCTGCGGGGCCACCCACGTGGGCCTGCCGACGTACGTCGACGGTCGGGTCGACAAGCTTGTCGAGTTGCTCTCGGTGGTCCGGCCGACGCTGATGTGCGGCGCGCCCCGGGTCTTCGAGAAGGTCTACAACAAGTCGGTGACCACCGCGCAGGACGCCGGTGGCGCGAAGGCGAAGATCTTCGCCTGGGCGGTCGGGGTCGGCAAGGAGAAGGTCGCCCTGGAGCAGGCCGGCAAGCCGCTGCCCGGCGGGCTGAAGTTCAAGTACGCGCTGGCCGAGAAGCTGGTCTTCAGCAAGCTCCAGGCCCGCCTCGGTGGCCGGATCCGGGTCCTGGTGTCGGGGGCCGCCCCGCTCAGCCCGGAGATCGCCACCTTCTTCGCCGCCGCGAACCTGCCGATCTCCGAGGGCTACGGGCTCACCGAGTCCAGCGCCGGCAACTTCGTCAATCCGCCGGACGGGCTGCGCATCGGCACGGTGGGCAAGGCGATGGGCGACCTGGAGTGCCGCATCGACTCTGACGGCGAGATCCTGATCAAGGGTCGACCGGTGATGCGTGGCTACCACAACCTGCCCGAGGAGACCGCCGCCGCCTTCACCGAGGACGGATTCTTCCGCACCGGCGACATCGGCGACCTCGACGCCGACGGCTACCTGCGGATCACCGACCGGAAGAAGGACCTGGTCAAGACCTCCGGCGGCAAGTACGTCGCCCCGTCGTACATCGAAGGCATGTTCAAGGCGACCTGCCCGTACACCTCGCAGGCCGTCGTCATCGGCCAGGCCCGCAACTACTGCACCATGCTTGTCACGCTCGACCCGGACGCCATCGCCGGCTGGGCGGCGGGCACGCCGCTGGAGGGTCGGCCGTACGCCGAGATCGTCGCCTCGCCGGAGGCGAAGGCGATGGTCGAGGAGTACGTCGCGCAACTGAACAGCAAGCTCAACCGCTGGGAGACCATCAAGCGGGTCACCATTCTGCCGCGTGACCTGACCATCGAGGACGGCGAGATCACCCCGTCGTTGAAGATCAAGCGTCGCGGGGTGGAGAGCAACTTCTCCACCGAGATCGACAAGATGTACACCGGCACCGTCGTCGAGCTCTGACGGCACGCCCGCGCGCACCTGGCCGAGCCGGCCCCGCCCGCGGGGCCGGCTCGGCGCGCAGCCAGGTCGGGCCGCTCACAGGTGCCGTCGACGCCACTCGGACTGCTCGGCCTCGGCGGCGACCTGCTCGGCCCACGCCGTCTCGCGCACCTCGCGGCGCAGCGGCGTGTCCACCCACGTCTGCACCACTGTCGCCACCAGCATGATCCCGGTGAGCAGCGCCAGCGCCGTCACCGCCGGCAGCCGCGCGGCGACCGGCGCCAGCAGCGCCAACCCGGCCACCGCGGCCAGGGTCGGCCAGCGCACCAGACGCAACACCCGCCAGCCGAGCGCCGCCAACCCGACCAGGTAGGTCGCCGCCCCGCCGTAGAGCACCGCCAGGTCGAAGACCGGCAGCTCGCCGCCCGGGGTGCTCCGCCCGCCGATCAGTCCCTTGAGCCCCAGGGCGAACAGGACCGGGCCGGCGACCAGCAGCAGATGCAGATAGGTGTACGCGTCCCGGGCCAGCAGGGCACGCGCCAACCGGTTCCGGGTGCGGTGCAGCACCTGCTCCATGGCCAACGCCATGGTGTCGAAGTACGCCCACCACCACGAGCTGACCACCGCCACGGCGAGCAGCGCCGCGACGACCACCCGCCAGGTCAACGGCGACTCGGTGTCGATTCCCCCGCCCAACCCGAGGGCGATGATCGTCTCGCCGAGCGCCACCAGCACGATCAGCGCGTGCCGTTCCGCCCAGTGACCGGCCGACAACACCGTCCAGCCGCTGCCCCGCAACAACAACCCGGCGCCGTACTCCACCGCCAGCGCGACGATCCACAGCGTCAGCCGCAGACTGATCTCGCCCGTGTCGGTGGTCAACGACTGCGGCAGCAGTGCGGCGGCCAGCACCAGCACCCCGACGAGAAGTCCACGCCCGGCCACGAGCAGGAAATGGCGGCGCAACTCCGGATCGCCGCGAGCCAGCCACCCGAAGATCGCCACCTGGCTGGCCCGCACCGCGAAGTAGCAGACGGCGAAGACAAGCGGTCCGGACAGGTCACCGGGCTGGTCCCGGAACGCCTGCGACATGGCGAGGGTGAACACGAAGGCCGCGGCCGTCGTGGCGAACGTGAGGAACGGCAGGACGCCCTGGTCGGTACGGACCACGTTGCCGACCACCGCGAAGCCGGTCCACGCCCACCAGAGCAGCGCCAGCACGATCAGGCACTGCACCAGCCCACGGGCGGTGGGGGTCTCCGCGGTGAGCGTGGTGACCCGGATGAAGGCGAAGACGAAGACCAGGTCGTAGAAGAGTTCCAGGCGGGTGACGCGGGAGCCGGGCGCGCTCGGCCACACCCCTCGCGACCAGCGCACCCGCCCACCATCGTCCACCTCGGCAGTCTGCCCGCCCGCGCCGCGGCGGCGGGGTCGAATCGACAGGTGCCGGTTCAGGCGATGACGCTCGGCTCCCGCCAGCGGGGTGCCCCGCCCCGGTCCAGGTCGTAGCGGACCGCGGCGATCCGTCCGACCGCCTCGACCAGGTCGGCCGACGGCAGGGTGAAGGGCAGTCGCAGGAAGCGCTCCAGGGTGCCGTCCAGGCCGAAGCGGGGACCGGGCGCCAGCCGTACGCCGACCTCCTCGGCCGCCCGCGCCAAGGCGCTGGAGATCGGCCCATCCAGCTCCGCCCAGAGCGTGACGCCACCGCGCGGCACGCTCACCCGCCACTCCGGCAGCCGCGCGGCCAGCGCGCCGAGCAACGCGTCGCGTTGTTCGGTCAGCTGCGCCCGCCGAGCGGCCACGATGGCCGGCGCGGCGGCCATCAGGTGCACGGCGACCAGTTGGTCCAGGACCGGGCTGGCCATGTCGACGCCCACCCGGGCGGCGGCCAGCCGCTGCACCTGCGGGGCGGAGGCGCGGATCCAGCCGATCCGCAGCCCGCCCCAGAACGGTTTGCTCATGCCGCCGATGCTGACGACCCGGGAGTGCCGGTCGAAGCTGGCGGTCGGCGGCGGCAGCACGGCGTCGTCCAGCGACAGGTCCACGAAGGACTCGTCGATCACCAGGTCGGTGCCGACCGCGTGGGCGGTGGCCACCAGCCGCTCCCGCAGCTCTGCCGGCATCAGATGGCCGGTCGGGTTCTGGAAGTCGGGGATCAGGTACGCGACGCGCGGGCGCACCTGGCGCAGCGAGCCGAGCATCAGGTCGGCGTCCCAGCCGTCGAGCTCGGCGGACAGGCCGTGGGTGGTGATCCGAGCCCGTCGGGCGGCGAGCGCGGCCAGCGCGTTGGGGTAGCTCGGCGACTCGACGAGCACGCTGCCACCGGGGGCCAGGGCCAGCCGCAGCACCAGGTCCAGCGCGTGCTGCGTGCCGTTGGTGACCATGATCTGGTCGGGTGAGGTGGGCAGCCCACGGTCGACGTACGCCTGTGCCACCGCCTCCCGCAGCTCGATGATCCCGATCGGGTGGTATCCCGCTCCGCCGAGGTAGCGCGGCAGGTCCTCGGCCGCCGCGCGGGCGGCCGGCAGCAGCTCCGGCGGTGCGGCCAGCGCCGCCACACCGAGGTCGAGCATCTCCCGGTCGTCCAGCGGGATCCACAGCCCGTTGCTCGCCACGCGGTGCGTACCGGGCAGCATCGTCCAACTGCCCGCGCCCCGCCGGCTGGCCAGATGCCCGCTGTCGCGCAACTCGCGGTAGGCGGCGGTGACAGTGGTACGGCTGATCTGCAACGCCTCGGCCAGGTCCCGCTCGGCCGGCAGGCGTACGCCCAGCGGTAGCCGACCGTCGGCGAGCAGGCCGCGTACGGCACCGGCCAGCGCGGCGTAGTCCGGACTGCGTCGACGGCCCGGGAGCGCATGCCATTGCCCGAGCAGGCGGGCCAATTGGGCTCCCCGCACCTGACTTGTCACAGCCACTCCCCGAATATTGGCTCTTCAAAGGCGCGAATTGGCCCCTAGGGTGGCATGCGTGATGCTCATTGGCAACCTGCGCCACCGTCCGGTCCGACGCCTGGTGCAACTCTTCGGCGGGCTGCTCCTCTACGGCGCCAGCATGGCGCTGATGGTCCGCTCCGAACTCGGCCTGAACCCGTGGGACGTGTTCCACCAGGGCGTGTCCCGACTCACCGGACTCAGCATGGGCACGGTGGTCATCGCCGTCGGCCTGCTGGTCCTGCTGGCCTGGATACCGCTGCGGCAACGGCCCGGCATCGGCACCCTCGCCAATGCCGTCGTGGTCGGCCTGGCGGTCGACCTGACCCTGGCCCTGCTGCCACCTGTGGAGCCGCTCGCCGCCCAGATCGCCCTGCTGACCGCCGGGATCGTGGGCAACGGCATGGCCACCGCCCTCTACCTCGGCGCCCGCCTCGGGCCCGGTCCCCGTGACGGGCTGATGACCGGCTTCACCGCCCGCCGACCCGGCCGTTCGCTGCGCCTGGTCCGTACCGTCATGGAGGTCGTGGTGCTGGCCGTGGGCGCGCTGCTGGGCGGCAAACTCGGCGTCGGCACGATCGCCTACGCGCTGGCCATCGGGCCGCTGGCGCAGTTCTTCCTGCCCCGGTTCGACGTGCCGGAGCCGCAACCGGGGACGACGACACCACGGATCGAGCCGGCCCCGACCGCCTGACAATCACTCAACGCAACCATCATCGCCGAGCACCCGCGAGCAACACCCAGGTCAACGCCGACCATTCGAGCCCGCACATCACGTGGCGTAACGCTTGGGTGGGTGGTGTTTTCATGGCACCGATCGGACGGCAGAATCTCCACATGGGGGAGAACGCCTGGCGCCGGACGGATGCATGGATCTTCGTCTCGTTGGTGATCGCCAGCGGCGCGGGGCGGCACCGGCGGTCTCCGACCACCCGCCGCCCCGAGGGCGTACGCCTGGCCGACGTGCTCTCCACGGCCGACCATCTCGACCAGAGCATCCCCGAACGGCACGACATCGAAGAGGCGATCCGGCGGCTGCTCGGCGCCGGCCTGGTCGACGTCGCCGACGGCTGGTTCCGGATCACCCCGGCCGGTGAGCGGCTCTGGCGGTCCCGACCCACCGCCGGGCTGGCCACCACTGTCGACACCGTGCAGAACGTGCTCGACCGCCGGCACGCGCCGGGCACCGCCGAATGGCACCTGGACGAAGCCGAGCACGCCGCCGCAGTGCAGGAATATCTGGTGCGGACCATCCCGATGCCCCGGCAGTCCCCCGAGGGCCACTCCGGGCGCAGCTGACCGACCGCGCAGGGCGTCAGCGGACCGGGTGACCCGCCGTCCGCAGCGCGTCCTTGACCTCGCCGACGGTCAGCTCACCGAAGTGGAAGACGCTGGCGGCCAGCACCGCGTCGGCACCGGCACCGATCGCTGGCGGGAAGTGCGCCACCTCGCCGGCGCCGCCGCTGGCCACCACGGGCACGTCCACCACCCGGCGTACCGCGCCGATCAGTTCGAGGTCGAAGCCGGCCTTGGTGCCGTCGGCGTCCATGGAGTTGAGCAGGATCTCACCGGCACCCAACTCCGCGACCCGCTGCGCCCACTGCACGGCATCCAGCCCGGTGCCGCGCCGGCCGCCGTGCGTGGTGACCTCGAAGCCGCTCGGGGTGGTGCCGGCCGGGGCCCGGCGCACGTCAAGCGAGAGCACCAGCACCTGCCGACCGAACCGGTCGGCGATCTCGGCGATCAACTCGGGCCGGGCGATCGCCGCGGTGTTCACCCCGACCTTGTCGGCACCGGCGCGCAGCAGGGTGTCCACGTCCGCTACCGCCCGCACGCCACCGCCGACGGTCAACGGGATGAAGACCGACTCGGCGGTACGCCGCACCACGTCCAGCATGGTGCCCCGGTCACTTGACGAGGCGGTCACGTCGAGGAAGGTCAACTCGTCCGCGCCGGCCCGGTCGTAGGCCGCCGCCAACTCGACCGGGTCACCGGCGTCACGCAGATCGAGGAAGTTGACGCCCTTGACCACCCGCCCCGCGTCCACGTCGAGGCAGGGGATCACCCGTACCGCCACCGTCATGACACTGTCCTCACTGCTCGGCGAGGGCCCGCAGGGCCTCCGCGACGGTGAAGGCGCCGGCGTAGAGCGCCTTCCCGGCGATCACGCCCTCGACGCCGATCGGTTCCAGGGTGGCCAGCGCACGCAGGTCGTCAAGCGTCGAGACACCGCCGGAGGCGATCACCGGCGCGTCGGTGCGGGCGCACACCTCCCGCAGCAGGTCCAGGTTCGGCCCGCGCATGGTGCCGTCCTTGGTGATGTCGGTGACCACGTAGCGGGCGGCACCGGCCTTGTCGAGCCGCTCCAGCACCTCGTACAGGTCGCCGCCGTCGCGGGTCCAGCCCCGGGCGGCCAGGGTTCGTCCCCGCACGTCCAGACCGATCGCGACGCGGTCGCCGTACTCGCCGCAGATCCGGTCACACCACTGCGGATCCTCCAGGGCGGCGGTGCCGATGTTCACCCGGGTCGCCCCGGTGGCCAGGGCGGCGCGCAGGGAGGCGTCGTCGCGGATGCCACCGGACAACTCCACCTGCACGTCGAGGCGGCGCACCACCTCGGCGAGCAGGTCGGCGTTGGAGCCCCGGCCGAACGCCGCGTCCAGGTCGACCAGGTGAATCCACTCGGCCCCGTCCCGCTGCCACGCCAGGGCGGTCTCCAGCGGGTCGCCGTAGGTGGTCTCGCTGCCGGCGGCGCCCTGCACGAGCCGGACGGCCTGGCCGTCGGCGACGTCCACGGCGGGCAACAGAGTGAGGCTCACGTGTCTTTGTCCTTCCAGATCAGGAACGGCGGTCCAGGGCGACCACCACGATCACCGGCAGTACGAGCAGCAACAGCACGATCAACACGACGCGCAGCGCCAGGTCGGGCACGAGCACCCAGATCAGCGCGATCGCGGCCAGTGTCAGCGCCACGATGGTGGCCCGTTCACGGCGCGAATACCTCAACAGACGTCCCGTCCGACCCCGTCGTACGGTCGGCACCATCCGCCGGATCAGTGCCCGGCGTCGGGCCCGGCGGGCCAGCGCCCGTTCCCGGGCCACCCGTCGGCGCGCCGCCTCCGCCTCCCGGGCCGCACGGCGGCGGGCTCGCTCCTTGCTCACCGCGACCTCCGCGGCACCCGGCCGTCGGACCCGACCGGCCGGCCGTTCGGGTCAGCCATCGGTGGGTACGGTGTCCAGCCAGTTGCGCAGCAACGTGGCACCGGTCTCGGCGGACTTCTCCGGGTGGAACTGGGCGGCCGACAGGGGCCCCCGCTCCACCGCGGCGACGAAATCGGCGTCGTGGTGGGCGGTGGTGACCCGGGCACCGGCCGCGAGAAGTGCGGTGGGGTCGCAGACGGCGTACGAGTGCACGAAGTAGAACCGGCTGTCGGCCGGCAACCCGGCGAACAGCACCGAGCCCACCGGCGGCGCGACGGTGTTCCAGCCCATGTGCGGCAGCCGGGCGGCGGGCAACCGCGTCACGTTGCCCGGCAGCAGCCCCAGCCCCTTGGTGATCACACCGTGTTCGTCGCCGGACTCGAAGAGGATCTGCATGCCCACGCAGATGCCCAGCACCGGACGGCCGGCGGCGACCCGCCCGGCGATCACCGGGCCGGCGCCGAGCGCCTCGATGCCGGCCATGCAGGCGGCGAAGGCACCGACGCCGGGCACCACCAGACCGTCGGCGTCGGCCGCGGCGACCAGGTCGTCGGTGACCGTCACGTCGGCACCGGCGGCGGCCAGGGCCCGCTCGGCGGAACGCAGGTTGCCCGAGCCGTAGTCCAGCACCACGATCCGACGACGGGAGGTGCGCTGATCCGTCACGATCCCTCCCCGGGCAGCAACCACAGCACCCCGGCGACGGTGGCCAGCACCGCAAGCAGCGCGGTGACCACCACCGCGCCACGCGGTGCGCCCTGCCGGTGCAGGGACCACGTCCCACCGACCAGCACCCCGGCGAAGATCAGCAGCAGCGTCGGCAGCACCCCGCTCACCGGCGCCACCCCCGCCCGTACCGCCCGGCGGCCGTCACAGCGCGCCCTTGGTGCTCGGGATCACGCCGGCCGCCCGCGGGTCGATCGCGGTCGCCTCCCGCAGGGCCCGGGACACCGCCTTGAACTGTGCCTCCACCACGTGGTGGGCGTCCGGGTGACCGCCCGGACGGGCCGCCCGGAGCACGTCCACGTGCAGCGTGATCCGGGCCGCCTGGCCGAAGGACTCCCAGATGTGCCGGGTCATGCTGGTCGGGTAGACCGGCCCGATGTACGGCGCCAACTGCGGCTCGTCGTGCACCACGTACGGCCGACCGGACAGGTCGACGGCGGCCCGGACCAGCACCTCGTCCATCGGGACGGTGGCCGAGCCGTACCGGCGGATGCCGGCCTTGTCCCCCAGCGCCTGGTCGAACGCGGCACCGAGCGCCAGCGCGGTGTCCTCCATCGTGTGGTGCGCGTCGATCTCCAGGTCACCCACCGTCTGCACGGTCAGGTCGAAGCCGCCGTGCCGGGCGATCTGGTTCAGCATGTGGTCGTAGAAGCCGACCCCGGTGCTGATCTCCGCCGCTCCGGCGCCGTCCAGGTCGATCTCGACCAGGACCTTGGTCTCCTTGGTGATCCGCTCCACCCGGGCGGTCCGGCTCATCATGTGCCTTTCGGTCGCGGCTGCGGGGCTGACAGGCCCGCGCGCTGGATCTGATCGATGGCTGCCAGGAAGGCGTCGGTCTCGGCGGGCGTACCCGCGGTCACCCGCAGCCAGCCGGGCAGGCCGACGTCGCGGACCAGCACACCATGATCCAGCATCGCCTGCCAGGCCAGGGTCTGGTCACCGTCGACGGCGTACAACACGAAGTTGGCGTCACTGTCGGCCACCCGCAGGCCACGGCGACGCAGCTCGGTGACGATCCGGTCGCGCTGCTGCATGATCGCGGCGACCGTGCCGAGCAGGGCGTCGCGGTGCGCCAGCGCGGCCCGCGCGGCGGCCTGGGTGAGCGCGGAGAGGTGGTACGGCAGGCGGACCAGCTGCACCGCGTCCACCACCGCCGGATCGGCCGCCAGGTAGCCCAGCCGGCCACCGGCGAACCCGAACGCCTTGCTCATCGTGCGGGTGACCACCAGCCGGGGATGCCCGGGCAGCACCGCCAGGGCGCTGACCGTACCCGGGCGGGCGAACTCGGCGTACGCCTCGTCGACCACCACCATCCCCGGCGCGACGTCCAGCACGGCGGAGATCACCGCCGGGTCGAGCGCGGTGCCGGTGGGGTTGTTCGGCGAGCAGAGGAAGACCACGTCGGGTCGGTGTTCGCGGACCTGGGCCACCGCCTCGTCGACGGTCAGACCGAAATCGACGCCCCGGTGGGCCGGCACCCAGCGGGTGCCGGTGCCCAGCGCCAGCAGCGGATGCATCGAGTACGCCGGAACGAAGCCCAACGCGACCCGCCCCGGACCACCGAAGGCCTGGAGCAGCTGCTGCTGGATCTCGTTGGAGCCGTTGGCCGCCCACACCCCCTCGGTGGTGAGCCCGTGACCGAGGTAGGCGGCCAGGTCGGCGCGCAACGCCAGCGCGTCACGGTCCGGATAGCGGTTGAGGTCCCGCAGCTCCGCCGCGACCGCCTTGCCGATCGCCTCGACCACCTCGTCGGGCACCGGGTACGAGTTCTCGTTGGTGTTCAACCGCACCGGCACGTCCAGCTGCGGAGCGCCGTACGGCGACCGACCGCGCAGGTCGTCACGGATCGGCAGATCCTCCAGCCGGGTCATGCGGGATCACCGGCTCGCGACTGCGGGGCTCGCAGACCCGGCTCACTCCTCGCGCTCACGGGATCACCGAACCGGACACTTACCGCCTGGCCGTGCGCCGGCAGGTCCTCGACTCCGGCGAGGGTGACCACGTGCGGTGCGACCTCCCGCAGCGCCGCCTCGGTGTACTCCACCAGGTGGATGCCGCGAAGGAAGGACTGCACCGACAGCCCCGACGAGTGCCGGGCACAACCGCCGGTGGGCAGCACGTGGTTGGAGCCGGCGCAGTAGTCGCCGAGCGACACCGGCGAGTACGCGCCCACGAAGATCGCCCCGGCGTTGCGTACCCGCATCGCCCACTCCCGCGCGTCGACCGTCTGGATCTCCAGGTGCTCCGCCGCGTACGCGTCGACCACCCGCAGCCCGGCCGCCAGGTCGTCGACAAGCACGATGCCGCTCTGCGGTCCGCGCAGCGCGGTGTCGACCCGCTCGGCGTGCTTGGTGGCCGGCACCTGTCGGGCCAGTTCGCGGTCCACCGCGTCGGCCAGCGCCACCGACGGCGTGACCAGCACGCTGGCCGCCAGCGGGTCGTGCTCGGCCTGGCTGATCAGGTCGGCGGCGACGTGCACCGGGTCGGCGCTGTCGTCGGCCAGGATCGCGATCTCGGTGGGGCCCGCCTCGGCGTCGATGCCCACCACGCCGCGCAGCAGCCGCTTGGCGGCGGTGACCCAGATGTTGCCCGGCCCGGTGATCATGTCGACGGGTGCGCAGTGCGCGCTGCCGGCGGCGTCGACCGCACAGCCGTACGCCAGCATGGCCACCGCCTGGGCGCCGCCGACGGCGTAGACCTCGTCGACACCGAGCAGGGCGCAGGCGGCCAGCACCCGCGCATCGGGCAACCCGTCGTTGTCCTTCTGCGGCGGGCTCGCCACCACCAGCGACCGGACACCGGCTTCCTGGGCGGGCACCACGTTCATCACCACGGTCGACGGATACATCGCCAGACCGCCGGGGACGTAGAGACCGACCCGCTCGACCGGAACCCAGCGTTCGGTGACGGTGCCGCCCGGCACCACCGTGGTGGTGTGATCGGCGCGACGCTGATCTGCGTGCACCTTGCGGACCCGGGCGATCGCCTCCAGCAACGCGGCCCGCACCTGCGGGTCGAGCGTGCTCTCCGCCGCCGCGATGGCCTCGACGGGCACCCGCAGCACCTCCGGCGCCACCCCGTCGAACCGCTCGCTGGCCTCGCGGACCGCCGAGTAACCATGCTCACGGACCGCCGTCACGAGCGGACGGATCTGCTCGACAGCCACCGAGACGTCGAGCTGGGCACGAGGCAGCAGGTCACGCGGGTCGGTCAGGCCGCCGCGCAGGTCGATGCGGTTCAACACCCCTGCGAGTCTAGGCGGCCCGTCAGGGCAGCGGCCCGCGCCGCCCGTAGGCCGGGACGGTGAGCCGGAACACTCGTCACCGCGCCGGTGCGGCTACCCTCGATTCCGTGACCGCACGGCTGCCGGTGTTCCCGCTCGCCACGGTGCTCTTTCCCGGGCTGGTGCTGCCGCTGCACATCTTCGAGGAGCGTTACCGCGCCCTGATCCGGCACCTCATGCAGCTGCCCGAGGGGGCGCCACGCGAGTTCGGGGTGGTGGCCATCCGCAGCGGCTGGGAGGTGGCACCCGCCCCCGGCCGGGTCGTCGCGGGCAACGGGGAGGTGACGCTGCACGAGGTGGGTTGCACCGCCGAGCTCCGGCAGGTCACCGAGTTGGCCGACGGCGGCTTCGACATCGTCACCGTGGGGCGACGCCGGTTCCGCGTCGAACAGCTCGACCGCCAGGCCGCGCCGTACCTGACCGCCGAGGTGAGCTGGCTGCCCGAGCCGACCGGTCCGGACGAGGCGGCAAACCTGTTGGCGGCGCGGGTGATCGCCGTCTTCCGGCAGTACCTCGGCCTGATGCGTCCCGAGGCCGGTCAGCTGACCGAACAGCTGCCGGAGGATCCGACCGTGCTCTCCCACCTGGTGGCCGCGACCGCGGCGCTGAGCGTGGCGGACCGGCAGCGGCTGCTCGCGATCGACGACACGGCGGCCCGGCTGCGCGCCGAGCTGACCCTGCTCAACCGCGAGGCGGCTCTGCTGCGCCAGGTGCGGGCGGTTCCGGTGCCGCTGGCGGAGCTGGCCACGCCCCCGCCGGCCCCGAACTGACCCCGTCCGCCCCCGCCGACTCCGGACCGAACCCGTTCGGCCCGACCGCCCCCGGACTGAAACCACCCGGTCTGGCCGGGCCTGGGAACGGGCCGGCCGGGCCGACGCCGGGTCCGGCGGGCGGGTAGCCACCTCCCGCGCCCGGCACGGCCGGCCAGGGTGCCGGTCCGTATACGCCCGGCGGGTAGCCGGCCGCCGGGTACGGCAGGGCCATGTCGGGCTCCGGCTCGGGGCGCAGCGACGGCCACCGCGACCACCCGGCCAGCAGGGTGTACGTCACCGCGGCGCCGAACGCCGGCAGGAGCAGGTTGCCGTGCGGCACCGGCAGCACGCCGAGGAACAGATCGATCCCACCGGCCCGCAGGTCGGCGGGCTTGGTGAAGGCGGTGCCCGCCGGCGCGGTCTCCAGCAGACGTTCGTACGTGCTCAACCCGACCCGCCGACCGACCTGCCAGGCGACCACCGCGGCGGCCAACGCGCCGAGCACCACCACGAACAGCCCGACCGGGCCCCGGCGACGGCGCAGCACGAACCACAGGGCGAGCCCGGCGAGCACCCCGAAGGCCAGGCCGAGCAGGCTGAACCAGCCGTCAGCGGCGACCGGCTGCTCCGGCTGAGGTTGGCCGTAGACCGCGCCGTTGTCGGTCTTGATCACCGGAGTGGCCGGGGAGATCACCGCCCACAGCAGCCCCAACGGCACACCGAGCAGGGTCAGGCAGAGCACGGCCGCCCCGCCGACCGCCAGAGTCCGGCGCGGTGCGTCGACGCGGGTCTGCGGGTCGGCCGGCCAGGCAGCTGCGGGCGGTTCGACGGCGGGGATCTCCGGGCTCACCCGATGATCCTCGCAGCTTCCGACGCGAGGTGTACACGGTGTGGTCGCCTCAGCGGGCGAACGGCTCCAGCATCACCGCTGCGGCCTGCATCCACGCCTGTCGGGTCTCGGCCTGGAGCTGGTGATACTCGATCGAGGAGCCGGTCTCCAGGGCCGGGTCGTAGGGCACCACGGCCACCGCACGGGTACGGGTGGCGAAGTGCTTCTCCAGGTCGTTCTGCAGCGGCAGCCGCCCCGGCGTGGGGCAGGAGATCAGGGTCACCGCATTGTCGGCCAGCTCACCCATGCCCTCGGAGTGCAGCAGATCGAGCATCCAGTCCGCGCTGAACGCGGCGTCCTCGCGCGGCACCGTGGTGACCACCAGCTGGTCGGCGGCGTGCATCACCGTACGCCAGTTCGGGCTCTCCACGTTGTTGCCGGTGTCCACGCAGATCACGTCGTGGGTGCGCCGGAGCAGTTCCAGTACCCGCTTGACGGTGAACTGGTCCAACCGCTGGGCGAACCGGGGGCTCTCCTCACCGGCGAGCACGTCGTACGACCCGTCGGAGGCGTGCCGCAGGTAGTCGTCGAGGGCCTCCAGCAGGTCATTGCCCTCCCGGATCTCGATCTGCACCAGGTCGGAGACCAGATGCCGGATGGTCCGGGCGTGGCGGGCGCTGCCGGCGCGCAGCCCGAGGGTGCCCCGCAACTCGTTGTCGTCCCAGGCCAGTACGCCGCGTCCGCGTACGCTGCCGATGGTTGCCGCGCCCAGCACCGTGGCGGTGGTCTTGTGCACCCCGCCCTTGGGATTGGCAAAGGCGATCACCCGCGGCGTGCCCAGGTCCTTGCGCAGCACGGCGGCGGCGCGATCCCACTCGTTCTCGACGCTCTGCGCCCGCCATTCGATCCGCCCGGGGCGACCGGCCACCGTGGCCGACGCGACCGCCGCCGGGGACCCTGCGGGCCCTTGCGGCGCAGGAGGCCCCGGATACCCAGAAGGCGTTGGATGCGCAGAAGGGCCCGGATGCGCAGAAGGGCCCGGATGCGCAGGAGGCGCGGGTGGACCGGGCAGCAGCGGCGGCGCGGGTGCCGGGGCGGGCGGCTGGTAGCCGTTGTCCAGCAGGGCGTAGCGGGAGTCGATCGGCGGAGCGGCATGCCGGTAACCGTTGTCCAGCAGGGTGTACCGCGACTCCACCGGCTCCGGTCGACGTGGCTCCGGCACCTGCGGATAGGCCGGCTGCTCCGGCTGGTATCCCGGTTGACCGCGGTACGTCTGTGGGGCCGGGCGGGCGGCGTCGAGCCGGTAGCCCGCCTCGGCGCGGTAGCCCGGTTCGGCACCGTACGCCCGATCCATCGGTGGGCCCGCGGCCGTGGCACGCCCCGAGTAGCCGGAGCCCGACGTGCGGCGCGGGAGCGGCTCGGTCGGCGGTGGCGGTTCCTCGGCCTGCCGGTCGGTCGATGCCTGCTCAGCGCCGCGACCGCCGAGGCGGGCTCGGTCGAGCAGGGCCCGCCACCGCGGTGCCGGCTCAGCGGGCCGCCCCCAACCGGTCTCGCTGCCGTCCACGGCTCGCCTCCCCAGCGCCTCGGTCTCCGTCTGACAGGCTACGAACGAAACCGTTTGGAAGCCACACCGGGACACCCACCGATGTGTCGGCGACCGTCACGGTGTCAGCTCCGCACCGCCCTCCACCAGAGCGTCCACGTCGCCGTCCTGCAGCGAGTCTGTCGAGGTGGGAGCCGCCGACGGTGCGGCGGATGTCGGGGCCGGTCGGGAAGGAACCGGCGCTGGTGACGAATCCGTCACTTCCGGCGTCTGCGGCACGCGATTCTCGGGCGCTTCCGGCGACGGCGCCTGGGACTCGGCACTTGGCGACGGGCTGGGCAGCAGATCCCGGTCGATCGGTGGACGGGCCACGTCGCGCTGTTCCGGCAGGGGCGGCGTGAACACCGTACGCTCCAGTCGCCGGACCTCCGGCGCCGGATCGACCACCCGTACCCCGGGACGGGCCGCCACACCACGCAGCACCGCCGGTTCGGCCCGGACCACCACGGCGTAGACACAGGCGCAGCCCGTCCGGTAGGCGGCGGCCTCCCGCTCGGCCAGGCGCGCCCCACTGACGTACAGCTGGCGCAGCTCGCGCTCCTGCGGGTCGCCGCCGACCAGCGCGGCGGCCCGGGACCGGTAGTCGGCGGCCTCGCGCGCCTTGCGGGCGGCCAGGTCCGCCATGCCGGCCGTGACGTCGTCGGGCAGCCGCTGGGCCGGAATGCGCACGATCTCGGTCTGCCGGTCCGGCAGCGGCACCCGCCCGAACACGAAGGACACCCCGACGTCTCCGACCACGGCCGCGAGCGACTGCGGGGTAACGTACTCCGAGAGCGAGACCAGGGCGTAGGTGCCCTCGGCCAGCGATGCGCCGCGCGCCAGGCCGGCCAGGTCCGCCGCGGCGGTGCGTTCGTAGCGGGGAATCGAGTCACCGTCGGCGATCCCCACCCGGGTCACCTCGCCGACCGTACGGTCGGGCAACGGTGCGCCGCCGGTGGCGAACACCGCGGTGAACAGCACGGCGGCACAGGACAGCACCGCCACCCAGCTGAGCAGCGAGGCGCGGGCCGTCTTCTGGTCGAGCCGGGTCAACACGGTGGCGAGGCGGGGCAGCAGTCGCTGATCCAGCTGCCGCAGCAGATCGCCGGCGCGCACGGGCGGGCCCCCTCGTCGGTTGGGTCGGGACGGGCGGGGCGCGTCAGTCGCGGAGAATCTCCAGCGCGCGTCCCAGATCGTCAGGGTAGTCGCTGACGAAGCGGACCTCGTCCCCCGTACGGGGGTGCTCGAAACTCAACTCTCTGGCGTGCAACCACTGCCGATCCAGCTTGAGCCGGGCGGAAAGAGTCGGGTCCGCACCGTACGTCAGGTCACCCACGCACGGGTGGCGCAGGGTGGAGAAGTGCACCCGGATCTGGTGCGTACGGCCGGTTTCCAGCCGGACGTCGAGCAGACTCGCCGACGGGAACGCCTCAAGGGTGTCGTAGTGGGTGATGCTCGGCTTACCGTCGGAAACCACCGCCCAGCGGTAGTCGTGATGCGGGTGCCTGTCGATCGGGGCGTCGATGGTGCCGCGCAGCGGATCGAGGTGCCCCTGCACCACCGCGTGGTAGCGCTTCTCCACCTCGCGGTACTTGAAGGCCCGTTTGAGCGCGCTGTACGCCTGCTCGCTCTTGGCCACCACCATCACCCCGGTGGTGCCGACGTCGAGCCGGTGCACCACGCCCTGACGCTCGGCGGCGCCGCTGGTGGCGATGGTGTGACCGATCGCTGCCAGCCCGCCGATCACCGTCGGGCCGGTCCAGCCGGGGCTTGGGTGGGCGGCCACCCCTACCGGCTTGTCGACCACCACGATGTCGTCGTCGGCGTAGACCACCCGCAGTCCCGGTACCGCCTGGGGCACCACCACCGGCGCCGCGGCCGGCGCGGGCAGCGTCACCTCCAGCCAGGCCCCCGCCCGGACCTTGTGCGAGTTGGGCCGCACCGCGCCGTCGACGAGCGCCTCGCCGGCGTCGACGAGGGCGGCGGCGGTCGTCCGGGACAGCCCGAACAGCCGGGCGACCGCCTGGTCCAGCCGCATTCCGTCGAGGCCGTCGGGGACCGGCAGGCTGCGGTGGTCGCCGCCGGCGGCGAAGGTGCCCGTCATGCCCGCTCCCGCCGCTCGTCGTCCGCGCTCTCCGTCGTGGTCTCCGCAGCCCGCCCGGTGCCCTTGCGGTCGTCGCCGACCAGCCGGGTGCCGTCGCGCTGACGGCCGGTGAACTCCAGGCCGATCGCCAGGATCACGCCGCAGACCAGGGCGCTGTCCGCGATGTTGAAGATCGGAAACACCCGACCGTACGGGTCGAACACGCTGATCATGTCGACCACGTGGCCGACGAACCAGCCCGGCGCCCGGAAGATCCGGTCGATCAGGTTGCCGGTGACGCCGCCGACCACCAGGCCGAGCGAGATCGCCCAGGGCACCGACCGCAGGGTCCGTCCCATCCAGGCGATCCAGGCCAGCACGCCGATCGCGATCAACGGGAAGATCCAGGTGTAGTCCTTGCCGAGGCTCCACGCGGCCCCGCTGTTGCGGGTCAAGGAGAGGTAGACGGCCCCGCCCAGCAGCCGTACCGGCTCACGGTCGCTCAGTTCGACAAGCGCCAGGTGCTTGGTGAGCACGTCGACCACCACCGCAAACGCCGCGAGGCCGAGCAGGATCGTGGCGGGTGTACGCCGCGATCTCGTGGCGGTGCCCGGCTCGGCGGTGCCGGATTCAGCGGGCGGTACTGCGCTCATCTGCTCCCCATCGACGTATCACGGCGGTGCCGTGGCACCGCCGTGCACCAGCGCCGGGGAGCCCGCCGTCAGCGTCGCTCCGCCAGCTGTTTGCAGGTCACACAGAGGGTGGCCGACGGGAAGGCGGCCAGCCGCTCCACCGGGATGGGGTTGCCGCACCGCTCGCACCAGCCGTAACCACCTTCGTCGAGGCGCTCCAGAGCCCGCTCGACCTGCGTGATCCGTTCCAAGATGCTGTTGGCGAGAGAGATCTCCTGCTCCCGTTCGAACGTCTTCGTGCCGGTGTCGGCCTGGTCGTCCCCGGCCGAGTCGGTGAGGCGCTCGCGCTGCAGCTCGGTGATCTCGCTCAGCGTCTGATCGTACTCGGCGCGCAACTCGTCATGCCGCGCTGCCAGGGCGGCACGGATCTTGTCGGTCTCCGCGGCACTGCGGGTGGACTTCATCGCGGGCTTGCGCCCAGCGGTCCTGGTGTCGGCTGGTTTGGCCATCATCACTCCCTATGCCACGGAACCGCGGAGGTCCGCGGTGCCTGGACCGGGGCCACCAGCATCGGTCACCCCAGGTACAAAACGGGCGCGCGGCCCTGTGGCCGCGCACTCCGGAGGTTCGCAAGGATACGGAACGTAAAGGCGTCCGACAACGTGCCGCACCGAAACGCCCCTTCAGCCCCGATTCACCCCAAATCGGAACGACCCTAACAGACTCCCACCCCCACCCCCGCCGCTCTCGCGAGTTGATCAAGAAGTTTGCGTCTCGGATCCGGCCGTAGGTGACGCAAACCTCTTGATCGACGTGGTGTGGGGTGCGGTGGGGCGTGGGGTGGGGTGGGGTCAGAGGGTGAGGAGGAGGAGGGTGGTGGTCAGGCCGGCGGCTACGACCAGGAGGACGGGGCGGGGGGTGAGGGTGGCGTGGCGGCGGTCGGCGATCAGGCGGGCCGGGATCAGGCCCAGCACCGGTCCGAGGAGCGTGATCACCAGGGCCAGCACGGGCAGGCCGACGGCGAGTTCACCGTCGGTGCGGTCGCCCAGGGCACGGGCGCCGGCCCCCAGGGCGTACGCCAGCACCGCGCCGCCCAGCCCGCACAGCAGCATCAGCGGGTTGACGTTGCCCGGCAGTTCGCCCCGCTGACGGGTACGGCGCAGCAGATCGCGTGCCCCCTCCACCAGCGGCAACGGGTCACCGGTGGCGTCGGGTGTCGGTGCCGGCGGCGCGCCCGCCCGTCGTCCGCCACCGCCCAGCCGGGCGTTGAGTTCCTGCCACAGCACCGCGACCTCGGCGTCGACCCGCTCCTGCGTCTCCCGCGCCGCGGCCAGTTCCCGCTCGGCCCGGTTGACCTCCTCGGCCGACTCGGCCACCGCCCGGTCGGCCGCCGCGCACTGCTGCTCGTACCAGGCGTGCGCCTCGTCCCGCTGTTGCTGCACCCGCGCGCTCAGTTCGGCGAGCCGCCGCAGCTGGGCCGCGTACGTCTGGCTGGTCACCGGTTCGTTCATCGGGACGGTCCGTAGGGGATGATGGTCTGCCCGGTGCGGTGGACCGCCCGGTCGAAGAAGAGCCCACGCCACGGCCGGGGATACCAGTCCGGCCCCGTGCCGGGGTACAGCGAGCCCAACTCCCCGCCGTGGGTGTCCAGCGCCACCCAGGCCCCGATCTGGTCGATGCGGGCGGTCGGTCCGCCCAGGTCCGCGCGCATCCGGGCCACCCCCCGCCACCACGCCAGCACATGCGTACGCCGTTCGGGGCCGTCGTGCAGGATCCGGCGCAGGTGTGCCGCACCGGTCGCCCTTCCGGTGCGGGCGGCCAGCGCGCCGGCCGCCGCGTCGACGGCGAACAGCAGCAGGTAGTGCGGTGTGCTGCTGGATCCCGGTGCGCCCAGCCCGTCGGCGGTCTCGGCCAACAGTTCGGCCACGCTCTCCTCGTCGTACCAGGCGGCGTCATCGGCGAGGTCCTCGTACAGGGCTCGGGTCGCCGGGTCGGCGTCCTGGTCCAGGCAGGCGATGGAGAACCGGGCCGTACCGGGGCGGTGCTGTCGGGCCAGGGACCGGGCGGCCGCGTCCAGCACCGCGCACGCCTCGTCGACCCGGGTGCCCAGCACGGCCAGGTTCCGTCCGGGAGCGCGAGGCAGTCGCAACGCCGCCGACCGCGCCTGTACGTCGATGATCTCGCCGAGCAGCGCGACCGGGTTGCGGGGCGTGCCGACCTCCGGTGCCGTCAACGCCCGGAAATCCGGCGCGTCGGCCAACCGGGGGATCGCGTCACCGTCGAACAGTCGCGCCGGCGCCGCCTCGGCCGGCCGCATCCGCCACAGCCGGTGTTGAAGCTCGCTCCAGGTCTCCCAGTCGCTGGCCGACGGGATCCGGGCCACCTCGTTGCCGTCGGGCAGGCCCGACTCGGCGTTGACCACCGCGTGGAACTTCGGCAGCGACTGCGCGGCGTCGTTGGACTCGGCCAGGATCCGCAGCGCCTTGGGCAGCGCGATGCGCAGCGTGAACTGGGCGACCAACGCGGGGCGGCCCCACAACGCCTCGATGCCGCGTACGTCCTGGGAGGCCAGCACCAGGTGGATGCCCTGGGAACGACCCCGCCGGGCCAGGTCCTCCAGCAGGTCGGCCGCCTCCCGGGCCACCGCGTCCCGCCCGGCCAGCAGCATCTGGAACTCGTCCACCACCGCCACGATCCGGGGCCAGTGGCCGGTCGGGTCCACGGCACGCAGCTCGGCCAGCTTGGTGACCTCGTGCTTCTTCGCCGCGTCGGCACGTCGGCGCAGCTCCTCGGCGAGGAACCGCAGCAGCGCCAGTCCGAACTCCCGGTCGGTGTTGACGTTGATGCCGACCAGTCGCATGTGTGGCAGCCAGCTCGGGTCCCGTCGGCCCTGGGCGAACCGGGCGAAGGACACCCCCTCCTTGAAGTCGAGCAGGTAGAACTCCAGCTCGGCGGGGGAGTAGCGGGCGGCGAGCGCACCGATCCAGGCGAAGATCAGGTTGGTCTTGCCGGTGCCGGACGGGCCGCCGATCAGCGCGTGCGGTGGATAGTCGCCGAGGGTGACCAGCACCGGCCGCCCGTGCGGCCCCTCACCGATCGGCGCGGTCAGCCCGGTCGCCGAGTCCTCCCGCCACATCTGCTCCGGCGCGGGCAGCAGGTCGGTGAACGGGGTGGGGGCGGGACCGGCGCTGACCACCGTGGCGATCTGACGGCAGGTCTCGGTGACCAGGGTGGCCGGTGGGGGCGGGTCCAGGCGTACCGGCAGGGTGCCAATCCGGGCGTCGGCCCCGGTGGCCCGCACCCGGGTGACCGTCGGATCCTCCGGCAGCGGCACCCCCCGCACGATCAGGTGTACGCCGCACGCGGCACCGGCCCGGACCACCCGGTCGAGTTGCCCGCGTTCGTGCCGGGACAACTCCTCCCCGCCGAGCAGCACCGCCACCCGCCACGGCTCCGGTCGGCGACCGGTGGCGGCGGCCAACTCGCGCAGCGTGGCGTGTTCCCCGGCGAGCACCGTCTCGTTGATCCGGCGGATCTGCTCCACCAGGTCGTCGAGCAGCCGGCCCAGTCCACCCGGCCCGACGAAGGTGAGCAGCCCGGCGGTGCCCAGCGGGGCGAATCCGGCCAGTCCACCGCCCAGATGATCGGGGTCGTAGCCGACCACCCGCACCTCGCCCGGCGCGGCCCGACCGAGACTGCGCAGCAGCAACGCGGACACCACGGCGGCACAGCCCTCGGCGTCCCCGTCGAGGGCGACGTGGCCGCCGTCGAGCAGCGCCACCAGCGCCGGCACCGGCTCGGCCTCGGGCAGCAGCACCGTACCGATGCGGGTCGCGCCCGGTTGTTCACCCCGCCCGGCGGGGGTCGGTCGCCACTGCGCCCACGGGGCCGAGCCCGCCCCGGGCGCCTCCCGGGTCGCGGCCTCGGCCGCCTGCCGGGCCAGGGCCGCGAGCCGCGACGTGTGCTGGGCGTCGATCTCGGCGAGCCGCCGGTCGCGTTCGGCACCCACCCGCTGCGGTACGCCAAGCGCGGCCCGGCGTACGCGGACCGCCCGTTCCCGGGCGGTCGCCACGGCGGTCTGTGCGGCGGCCGACCTGTTCCGGGACGCGCCGAGTGCGTCGGCGAGCAGTTCCCGGACCCGGGCGACCAGCTGATTGCGCCGGTCAGCCATCGATCCCGTTCCCGTGCCGGCCGGTCATCCCGTGCTCGGCGGTAGGCCGTCTCGGCGGCCCGACCCACGGTGCCCCGCGGCGGGGCGGGCGGTGGTCGGCGGACCCGGTCGCGTCCGGTGTCGGCGGGGTGCCGCCCGTGTCCGGCAGGTCCCGGCCGAGCCGGTCGAGCAGCACGCCGGTGAGCACACCGGCGGTGACCGCCGGATCGGCGGCGTGCGGCTGGTCGTCGTTGCCGCGCCGTGGCGGCGGCATCCGGCAGACCCGGGTCAGCAGGGTGTCCAGCACCGGAGGGGGCAGGCCGGGCAGCAGGTCGCGGACCCGGCCGTCCAGCTCGCGGTGCAGCCGGGGCAGATCATCGCTGCGCGGCGGGTGGCCGAGCAACTGCCCGGCGAGGTCGCGCAGCAGCGGCGGTGCCACCGCGGCCAGACCCATGCCCACGTCGGCGTGGGCCCCGCGCAGCTCCCGGTGCAGCCGGTCGCGGTCGCCGGCGCGTACGCCACGCACCACCCGGCGCAGCAGTTCCTGGGAGTCGGTGACCCGATCGTCGGGTTGCTCGGCCGGGCCCTCGCGTCCACCGGTCAACTCCGCCACCCGTACCGCCCACCAGCGGCGCAGCCGCACGTCGCCGGCCGCCTCCGGCGCGGCGTCGGCCACCGGCCCTGCCGCCCGCGGTTCGTCGTGCACGGGTCTGCGCTCCGGTGCCCCGGCCGGCGGTGCGGCCCCGTCGGGTGCCAGTCCGATCGCCGCCAGGTACGCGGTCAGCTGCTCCTGGGCGACCCGCAGCGCGTAGCCGGCGGTCTCGGCGTGCTCGGTGGCCGCGGACAGCTCCGGCACCCCCATCGGGTTGGCGGACTCCTGGCGTACCCAGCGCAGCCGCTCGGTGGCCAGCCCGAACTTCTCCAACGCCTGCGTCAGCAGACCCAGTGGCAGTTCCTCGGCGGCGGCCCGGACCTGCGCGCCGACATCCTCGACGATGGACACGCCCGGCCCCTACAGCGTCGCGACGTACTGCTGGGCCTGCTCGACCGCGACGAGCGTCGCGGCGAGGCACTCCTCAAGCTCCTGACTGGCCTGGGTCAGCGACGCCTGCGCCGCCTCGACGGTGGTGTGTCCGCTGCCCTCCAACGCGCCGGCGAGCGTCTGCTGCGCCTCGGCCAGTTTCTCGCCGGCAGCCTGCACGGCGCTCTGGCCGTCACCGATCTGTTGGAGCGCTATGTCGATGGCTGCCTTGAGCTCGGCGACGCTCGCCACGCGGGAACCTCCTGGGGGCGGGGAGGACTCCATTAGAGCCTATGCCGGTTGGGGAACGAACATCCGCCCTGTCAGTGTTGCTGCCCAGCTGACCGGTTGTCGACCACGGGAGACGTGAGTCCGATTCGTGGGACCCGCGGTCGGAAGATCACCAACAGTGATCGACATGTGGTCGGCGGGCCGTTCCAGCGGCACCACCCGTGGACCGAGTTGGTGATGGCCGGAGTGGCAGTGGCCGGGGTCAGGGGCGGAGCCAGCGCGGGCCGTACACCTCGGCGCCGAGCACGGTGACCCGGTCCCGTAGCGCCCGGTCTGCGGTGACCACCAGGCGACGGCGGTCGCCGGCTCCGGCGACCAACTCGACCACCGCGTCGTCACCGGAGCCGGCGGCGGAGACCACCCGCACCCCGTCGACCCCGGGTACCTCGCGGGCCGCGCCCTCCACCACCAGCACCACCTCGACCGGCGGGGGTAATTCCGGCGGCACGCCCTGCCCACCCACCGGCACCAGGGTGTCCCGCAGCCGGGCGGTCGCCCCGGCACGGTCCCGCCACCAGCCGTCCGGCCGGGATCCGACGACGTTGGCGGCGTCCACGATGAGCAGCGGAGTCGCGTCCATCGGCCCACCATGCCACCCGGCCGGTCGGCCCGCGCGACCGCCGCGCCGAGCGACCGTCCCGCCCAGACGGTTTCGGCGTAGTGGCGGCATCCCGCCGCCGTCGATACCGCCACTACGCCGAAACCGAGTCGATCATGCTCGCTGCCGCGTCCACGGCCCGCTGTCGCGCTCGTCGGCGGGGAGTCGATCAAGACTTTTGCCGGCGGCCTCGCTCGTGCGGGTGGTGCGGGCGGGGGGCGTTTGTCCGGCCGAGGGCCGGGTAGCCGGTGCCGACCGTCTCGCGCCCGACCGCGGAGGACAGACATGATTGGACCCGGCGACTTCGGTTCGGACCCGTGGGACGAGTTCCTGGCCCGGTACTTCGGCCGGGGCGAGGGCGGGCGGCGGCCCGCGCACCGGGTCGACATCACCCGGCTGATGACCGCCGACGCCCGGGAGATGCTGGCCGACGCGGCACGCCGGGCGGCGCAGAAGAAGAGCAACGACCTGGACACCGACCATCTGCTCTGGGCCGCGCTGCAACGCGAACCGCTGCGGGACCTGGTACGCCGTGCCGGCGCGGACCCGGACACCCTGGTCAACGCCCTGGGTGGGCGCGGTGACGGCGCACCACAGGGTGAGGTGCCGCCGAACCTGTCGTTGACCCCGGCGGCCAAGCGTGCCCTGCTGGACGCCCACCAGCTGTCCCGGGCGATGGGCGCGAACTACATCGGCCCCGAGCACATTCTGATGGCGCTGCCGCTGAACCCGGAGTCGCCGGCCGGGCGGATGCTCGCCGCGGGCCGGATCCAGCCGGAGTCGTTGCAGGCCGCCAACGCCGAGCGCGGCCCGATGACCAACCCGCGTCCGGATCGCGGCACCCCCACCCTGGACCAGTACGGCCAGGATCTCACCGAGTTGGCCCGTATGGACCAGATCGACCCGGTCATCGGGCGGTCCGCCGAGATCGAGCAGGCGGTGGAGATCCTGTCCCGGCGGACCAAGAACAACCCGGTGCTCATCGGTGAGGCCGGCGTGGGCAAGACCGCGATCGTGGAGGGCCTGGCCGAGCGGATCTGCGACGGTGACGTGCCGCAGACCCTGCTCGGCAAGCGGGTGGTCCAACTCGATCTGGCCGGTCTGGTGGCCGGTACCCGCTACCGGGGCGACTTCGAGGAGCGGTTGAAGAAGGTGATCGACGAGATCCGGGCGCACCGGGACGAGCTGATCATCTTCCTGGACGAGATCCACACCCTGGTCGGTGCGGGCGGCGCCGGCAGCGAGGGCGGCATGGACGCCTCGAACATGCTCAAACCGGCCCTGGCCCGGGGCGAGTTGCGGGTGATCGGCGCGACCACCCTCGACGAGTACCGGCGCAGCATCGAGAAGGACGCCGCGCTGGCCCGGCGCTTCCAGCCGGTGTTCGTGCCCGAGCCCAGCGGCGAGGACACCGTGGCCATCCTGCGTGGCCTGCGGGACCGTTACGAGGCGCACCACCAGGTGCGGTTCACCGACGAGGCGCTGGTCGCCGCCGCCGAACTCTCCGACCGCTACATCACCGACCGCTTCCTGCCGGACAAGGCGATCGACCTGATCGACCAGGCCGGCGCCCGGGTCCGGCTGCGTACCCGCACCCCCGCCGCCGACGTCCGCGACCTGGAACAGCAGCTCGAAGAGGTACGCCGGGACAAGGAGCAGGCGGTCGCCGACGAGCAGTACGAGCGCGCCTCCTCCCTGCGCGACCGGGTCGCCGAGTTGGAGGAGCAGGTCGGCCGCGCCCGCGGCGACGAAGGTAACGGCAGCCAGGTGCCCGAGGTGGGGCCGGAGGAGATCGCCGAGGTGGTCTCCCGGGCCACCGGCATCCCCGCCAGCCAACTCACCGAGGAGGAACGGGACCGGCTGCTGCGCCTGGAGGGCCACCTGCACGAGAAGGTCATCGGGCAGGACGACGCGGTCAACGCGGTGGCCGAGGCGGTGCGCAGGTCGCGTACCGGGCTGGCCGACCCGCAGCGCCCGATGGGCAGCTTCCTGTTCCTCGGACCCACCGGCGTGGGCAAGACCGAGCTGGCCCGTGCCCTCGCCGAGGCGTTGTTCGGCGAGGCGGACCGGATGGTCCGGGTGGACATGAGCGAGTTCCAGGAACGCCACACGGTCAGCCGGCTGGTCGGCGCCCCACCCGGCTACGTCGGGTACGAGGAGGCCGGCCAGCTCACCGAGGCGGTGCGCCGCCGCCCGTACGCGGTGGTGCTGCTCGACGAGATCGAGAAGGCGCACCCCGACGTGTTCAACATCCTGTTGCAGGTCCTCGACGACGGGCGGCTCACCGACAGTCAGGGTCGGACTGTCAACTTCAAGAACACCGTTCTGATCATGACGAGCAACCTCGGTTCCGAGCTGATCACCGGTAGTCAGCGATCCGTCGGCTTCGGTGCCGGCGCGCCCGGCAGCGATCAGGAGAGCGACGAGCTGCGGGAACGCCTGATGCGCCGGTTGCAGGAGAACTTCCGTCCGGAGTTCCTCAACCGCATCGACGAAGTGATCATCTTCCGGCGGTTGGAGGCCGCGCAGCTGCGCCAGATCACCGGGCTGCTGCTGGAGGAGACCCGCCGCCGGTTGCACGCCCAGGACATCGAGGTGGACTTCACCACCGCCGGTGTCGACTGGCTCGCCGAGCACGGCTACCAGCCGGAGTTCGGTGCCCGGCCACTACGTCGGGTCATCCAGCGCGAGGTGGACAACCAGCTCTCCCGGATGCTGCTGGAACAGCAGCTCTCCCCGGGTCAGAAGATCACCGTCGACGCCCAGGACGGCCAGCTCAGCTTCGACGTGTCGAGCGGGTCGCGCGCCCACACGGCTGCCTCGACCACCCATCCGCGCTGAGACGGAATGTCCCTGGACCGGGAGGGTACAGATGACCGAACCGGAGGAGACCCGCGACGACGACCGTGCCGACCCGATCGTGGCGCCGCCGACGGCGAACCCCGCCCGGGTGCAGGTGCCGGCGGAGGGGCCGGACGGCCGGATCGACAAAGGGCACCCGGAAACACCCGGGTCGCCGTCGGCAGAGGAGGGCTGATGGTACGCGAACAGCGACTCGACCCCGAGGTGGAAGTGCTCTGGGAGGACTTCCACGCCGAGGTCAACGTGCCGTCCGAACAGCTGCGGCAGTGGCTGCTGACCCGCGGCTCCGGCGAGGAGGCGTTCGGCCCGAACCCGGACCTGGACCTGCCCGAACCGGGCCGGCAGATCCTCGCCGTGCTGCGCAAGCGCAAGGTCGACCTGACGCCGGAGGACATCGAGGTGATGCGCGAGGCGGTGGACCGCATCCGGGACCTGACCGCGGCCAGACCCAGCCGGGGCAACGCCGACGACGAGTGGCGGCACTCCCTGCTGGACCTCGGACACGACGTACTCGTCGAGCGGTAGGTCGACCCACGACGCCGCCGTCACGGCCCCTCTCGGGCCGCGACGGCGGCGTCGGCGCTACTCGGTGCCCAGGCTGGGGAAGTCCAGCCCGGCGGCGTCCGCGGCGGCCTGCCGGTCGACGCGGGCCTGCTCCTCGCGGGTGATCAGGTTGGCGTACTCGGTCAGGTCGGCCGGGTCGGGCACCTCCGGCAGCCGGCGGAGGAACGCTTCCACGTCCCGCACGGCGGTGGTGTGCCGCGCGGCCGCCTCGCGGAGGACCTCGCGGTCGTCGGCGGCGGGGTAGAGGTCGGTCATGGCCGCCCTTTACCCACCATCAGGCCGTTCGCACCCCCGGTTCGACCACCACCGGCACCGTCGACCGCAAACCGAACGACGGGTTGCGCAACAACCAGGCCAGGTACGCCGGATGCGGGGCCAGCGAGTCGGTGTACGAGGTCAGCGCCGTCTCCAACACCAGGTCGGCCATCCGGGCGGCGGGGGACTCGGGATGCCAGCCCAGCATCAGCCGCCAGCGCAGCGGAGTACCGGCCAACCGCCGGGTCACCAACCCGGCCACCGGCCGGAACGTGGCCTGGCACAACGCCACCGCCTCACCGGCGTCCACCAGGTCGATGCAGCCGCGCACGTCGGCCTCGTACACCTTGCGGGGGGTGAAGCCGGCGCGGGCGCAGGCGGCGGCGAAGCAGTCCCCGAAGCAACCGTCCCCCGGCGCCGCCACCCACTGCTCGTGGCGCAGGTCGGCAAGCGCCACCTCGTCCCGGTCGGCGAGCGCGTGCGTCTCCGGCAGCAGCACCATCACCGGGTCGACGGCGACCTCCCGCCAGCTCAGCCCGTAGTCGGCCGACGGGGTGGAATCGCCGCACACCCCGGTCAACGCGTAGTCCAACCGCCCACCGGCGACCAGTTGGGCCAACTCGTCCACCGACCACGACGCGTACGTGGTGATCTGGGCCTGTGGCTGCTCGGCGGCGAGCCGATGCACCAGCCGGCCCAGGATCGGGCTGTTCACCCCGCCGAAGCGGTAGCGGCGCGGCGCGTCCCCCGCGCCGGCCAGCCGGGCCGCCTCGTCCTGCAGGCCCTTCATCGCCGGCAGCAGCACCCGGGCCCGGGCCAGCACCAGCTCGCCGAGCGCGGTGGGCCGGGCCCCACGACGGTCCCGTTCGAACAGCGGTCCGCCCAGGGTCCGTTCGATGCGCTGGAGCTGGGCGGTGAGCGCCGGTTGAGCCAGGCCGAGAGTCGAGGCCGCCTTGGTCACGCTCCCGGTCTCCGCGATCGCGCAGACCACCCGCAGGTGGCGCAACTCCAGATTCATAGCGTGACGGTAGGGCCACGGAGCAGTTGGCGGTAGTGCCTGGACGAATCAACGACCATGAACATGTCGTGGCTCACTCAGCGTGGCGGCAGATCCTTCAGCTCGCTCAGCTGTGTGTGTCGACCGGTGACCGCGTCGCGGAGCTTGTCGACAAGCGCCACCGCCGGCTCGACGATGCGGTTCCACGGCGGGGTGTGCGGGACGCCGGGGTGCGGGCGGGTGGGCGCGGCCTCCTCGGCGATCTCCAGCCGGTTGCCGAGCCGGACCAGCTCCTCCTCGGTGGCGGCGTCACACAACCGCTGCACCAGCGCGTCGACCGCCGTCACGTGCGCCTCGACCAGTTGGGCGACCATCGCCAGCCGGTCGTCGGTAAGCCCCCGCAGCGCCATCAGCAGGGCGGTGTCACCGGCCAGCACCTCGGCGACCGGCCCGTCGGCGTCGGGCAGCGCCTGGCGGACGGCGGGCAGCAGGTACTGCTCCTCGGCCGACAGGTGCCGGGACAGGGCGGCGACGAGGATCTCCCGCCCGTGCGCCGGGTCGGGGCCGGGCTCGACCAGCCGGTGGGTCAACTCCAGCAGCTGCTGGTGCTCCTCGGCGATGGTGGCGGCGATGCTACGCCCGGCGGGCTGGTAGCCGTCGCCGGGAGTGGGGGGTAGCGGCGGCAGGTGGACGGACACGGTCCCTCCTCGGCGGGCGGGTGGAGCGCCGATGATATGGCAATCTCGGCGCGGGGCAGTACCCGCACCCGTCGGATGCGAAACCGTCCCGCCCAGGGGTCCGGGCTGGACCGGCGCTGCATGGGCGTGACCTGCGGCTGGTATGAAGAGGCGATGACGAGTGACGCCCGCCCCGCCCTTCCCGCGCCGACCGACGAGGTCGTCGACCTCTGCCGGGACCTGCTGCGTATCGACACCACGAACACGGGCGACAACGCCACAAGTACGGGCGAGCGGCTTGCCGCCGAGTACGCCGCGGAGAAGCTGGCGGAGGTCGGCGTCGACTCGGTGCTGCACGAGTCCGCGCCGGGCCGGGCAAACGTGATCGCCCGGATCCCCGGCACCGATCCCAGCCGGGGAGCGTTGCTCGTCCACGGCCACCTGGACGTCGTGCCGGCCGACCCCGCCGAGTGGTCGGTGCACCCCTTCTCCGGCGAACTGCGCGACGGCTACCTGTGGGGTCGGGGCGCCATCGACATGAAGGACTTCGACGCGATGGTCCTGGCGGTGGTACGCCACTGGCAGCGCACCGGCGTGCGTCCGCCGCGCGACATCGTGCTGGCGTACACCGCCGACGAGGAGGCGGGCAGCGACTACGGCGCGCACTTCCTCACCAGCCGGCACCGGGAGCTGTTCGACGGCTGCACCGAGGCCATCGGCGAGGTCGGCGGCTTCTCGTACTCGGTGGACGAGTCACGGCGGCTGTATCTGATCGAGACCGCCGAGAAGGGCATCGACTGGCTGCGGCTGCACGCCAAGGGCCGACCCGGGCACGGCTCGATGGTGCACGACGACAACGCGGTCACCGCGCTGGCCGAGGCGGTGGCCCGGATCGGGCGACACCGCTTCCCGGTGGTCGTCACCGACACCGTCCGGGCCTTCCTGGAGGAGGTCTCCGAACTGCTCGGCATCGAGCTGGACCCGGAGGACCCGGAGACGGCGATCGCCAAGCTCGGCCCGATCGCCAACATCATCGGTGCCACCATCCGCAACACGGCCAACCCCACCCGGCTCGCCGCCGGGTACAAGGAGAACGTCATCCCCGGCAGAGCCAGCGCCACCATCGACTGCCGCAGCCTGCCCGGGCAGTCGGAGCTGCTGGAGCGGCAGCTGCGGGAGCTGATCGGCCCGGACATCGCGATCGAGTACATCCAACGCCAGCCGGCGCTGGAGACCACCTTCGACGGCGCGCTGGTCGAGGCCATGTCGGCCGCGCTGCGCGCCGAGGACCCGGGAGCGCATCCGGTGCCGTACATGCTCTCCGGCGGCACCGACGCCAAGGCGTTCTCGCAACTGGGCATCCGCTGCTTCGGCTTCGCGCCGCTGCGACTGCCGGCCGACCTGAACTTCTCGGCGTTGTTCCATGGCATCGACGAGCGGGTTCCGGTGGACGGACTACAGTTCGGCGTGCGGGTTCTCGACCGGTTCCTGCGTACCTGCTGATGTCACGCCCGGTTCGGGCAGGACATCACGGAAACAGCCTGAAAGGGACGCCTCCTATGACCGACCAGCACGGTGAGCTGGATGCCGCTCTCGAGCGCGTGATCGAAGCGGCCCGTCACCACCTGGCCGCCGTCCGCGCCGCGCAGGGCCGGATCGACGATGACGACGTCTGGCGGGCGTACGTCGCGCTGAACAACGCGTCCTTCGCCTACGACGAGCAACTCATGGACGCCTTCGGCGAGGTCACCCCGTGGGATGTCGAGTCGATCGACCCGGACGAGGTCGACCAGCGCATCGCCGGGGCCGACGGGGTCGAGCCCACCGACCCGCACCCCCAGGTGATCTCGGTACGCCAGCGGCGTGACTACCGGGTGCCGAGCGTCTCCGCGCTGATCCGCGTCGCCGAGGCGGCCCGGCGCGAGGGCATCCCCGCCGAGGAGGAGGTGCCGCCGGTGGAGGGCGTCGGCGAGGCCGTGCTGGAGCTGCTGCAGAGCGGCGACGGCTCGCTGTCCGCGCTTGACGTGCCCGAGTTGGAGCCGCTCGACGGCGTCGTCATGGTCAGCGAGGTCGGCACCCCGGTCGACCTGGAGTCGTTCGACGACGACGACCCGGTCGGCCCGTTCCAGCCGGCCGCCGACGACCGGCTCGTCGGGCGTCTCGACGAGCACCCGTTCCTCGACGACGAGGCCGAGCACGCGCACTGACACCGACACCGCCGAGCCGGCGTCGTCCGCGAGGACGGCGCCGGCTCGGCGTCGGTAGGGCTTCCCGGCGGTACGGGATTCACGACGTTCGCGACTGTCGCTTCAACAGCGCCAGGACGAACATCACCACGATCAGCGCCCAGGCGATCACGTAGGTGACGATCGGGCGTTGCTCGCTGGCCGCGCCGACGTAGCCGCCGATCGCGTAGCTCGCCAGACACAGCAGGCCGAGACCGGCGATGCGTCGGGCACCGCTGGTGTCGCCGCGTTCGAAGATCCAGTCGGCGAGACCCCGGGTGGTCCGCAGCACCGTGCCGGTCTGGAACGAGGCCACATTGCCGGTCTGGATCCCGACGAACACCTTGTACCGCAGAAACGCGAAGGCGTCGACCACGCCCGCCAGACCCGTGCCCAGCATCAGAGCGAACAGCGGATACCGGAAGTCGAGTTGCGTGCGGTTCCACCGTTGTGGTGACTGCCGGCCCGATGGTCCGGTTCTGTTCTGGCGACTGGACATTGCGCACACTACCCGACCGCTAATCGCGTAAACGGCACCGATTCGCCCGCACACCGTAGCGGTCGGCGCGCCAGGTCGCATTCGGCCGAATGGCGCGATCGCGTGATTCCGAATCCGTCGCCTCCGCGTCAGGATCGCAGTTGTGGGCGCTGGTCGGTGTGCCTTGACTTCCCGGACATCTGTCGTTCTCCGGCACTTTCTCCACGACGAAGGAGGTCCGCGATGGATCTGGTTTCCACGGCCGGACTGCGCGTCAAGTTCTACTCGTTCGCCGCTCTGACCGCTGTCGGAATCGTCATCGGCGCGCCCATCTGGAGCATCGCGGCAGCCGCCTTCCTCTGTGCCGCGATCCCACTCGCGGTCGCGCTCCAGGGCACTGGGCGGGTCCGCGCGCTCTTCGTTCCATCCCGGGTCGCCAAGATGGCGGCCCCTCAACGAGAGGTTGTTCGCGATGCGCAAGTCCGATGAGTTCGGGATGCACTCGAACGGCAACGGGTCACTTGTCGGAACCCTTCCGCGTAACCCGGCAATCGACGACACCCATCCCGACCTGGTCACCCCACCGTCGACCGACGACGGTCTGCTGCCCAACATGGTGTTCCCGTTCTCGCTGGCCCACACCCGCCGGGAAAGCGGCGGCTGGACCCGGGAGATCACCGACCGACTCCTGCCGATCGCGCACGACCTGGCGATCATCGACATGAAGCTCGACCCGGGGGCGTACCGGGAACTGCACTGGCACATCCAGTCCGAGTGGTCGATCATCCTCAAGGGCAGCGGCCGCATCGGCGCGGTGGACCAGGAGGGACGCAACTTCCTCGAAGACGTCAAGGAAGGCGACCTCTGGTACTTCCCGGCGGGCATCCCGCACTACATCCAGGCCTTCGAGGAGGGCATGGAGTTCCTCCTGGTCTTCGACGACGGGTGCTACTCCGAGGACGCCACCTTCCAGCTGACCGACTTCCTCGCGCACGTGCCCAGGTCGGTGATCGCGAAGAACTTCGGCTGGACCGAGGAACAGATGCGCAACCTGCCGGAGCGCGAGAAGTACATGTTCCACGGGCAGGTACCTCCGCCGCTGGCCGAGCAGCGGGTCTTCAGCCCCACCGGCGACGTGCCGCGGACCTTCAAGCACGCGTTCCTCTCCCAGACGCCCGAGCGGTTCGAGGGCGGCAGCGTACGCATCGCCGACTCGACCAACTTCGCCGCCGCGACCACCACGACGGTGGCGATGGTGGAGTTGGAACCGGGCGCCATGCGGGAACTTCACTGGCACCCCAACGGCGCCGAGATGCAGTACGTCATCTCCGGCCAGGGCCGGATAGGGGTCTTCAGCGGCGGCTCCACGGCCCGGACCTTCAACCTGCAACGCGGCGACGTCGGCTACGTGCCGATCTCACTGGGCCACTACATCGAGAACCTCGGCGACGAACCGTTCGTGTACCTGGAACTGTTCCGGACCGCGAAGTTCGAGGACATGTCACTGGCGCAGTGGCTGGCCAATGTCCCGCCGCAGGTCGTCGCCGACACCCTCAACATGCAGCGGCAGGTCATCGAGGTGCTGCCGAAGGTGAAGAACGCCGTGCAGCGGCACTGAGGACGAGCCGCGTACGCGGACACCACGACCAGCACACCCGGTCGTGGTGTCCGCGTGTGGGCGTCCGTCGAGGTCAGGAGGGCGGGCGGGCGTCCCAGAGGCGGGCCAGTTGTACCCGACTCCGGATGCCGAGCTTGGTGTAGATCGCCCGTAGGTGGGTGTCCACGGTGTGGAACGAGATGAAGAGTTCGGCGGCGGCCTGCTGTTTCGTCGCGCCACCGGCGAGCAGTTCGGCGACCCGCGCCTCGGCGGGGGTCAGTGCGGCCGGCCTGTCGGGCCGGATCGCGTTGCGGGTGCGCGTACCGGCATCGAGCTGCTGGCGGTGCTGCCGCGCCCGGTCGTGGTCGCCGGTGGCGCCGAGCCGCGCGTAGAGGGCGGCGCACTCGTCGAGGACGTCGATCGCCTCCTCCCGCGGTACGCGTGCCGACCGACCCAGCTCGAACAGCGCATCGGCCAGCGCCGGACGTGCCGCCGTGGTACGCAGCCGGGCCACCGCCGTGGCCAGCGCCGCGGGATCACCGGTGATGATCCCGTCGGCATGATGGGCGATGCCCTGCCAGAGCCGGTTGTTCACCGTGCCGGCGACCCGCTTCAGGTGGTTGGTGAGGATCCGGGCGTGCTGCTGGTCGCCGAGCAGCAGGGCGGTGCGGACCAGTCGTGGGCCGTGGTGCGGCACCAGCAGCAGGGGAGCCGCCGACCGGTTCGACATTTCCAGGATCGCCCTGAGCAGGGGAGCGTGCCGGTCGGGTTCGGGGTCTGCGGCCGCGGCGGCGCCCAGGTGGAACCACCCGAGGCCGTCCGGCCAGTCCAGTGCCGGCTTCTCCGGCGTCAGCAGGGCCCGGGCCATGGAGACCTCGCCGCGACGCAGCAGGTCCTCCACGACGGTGGCGAGCAGGGTGGCACGGGCCTCGTCGGTCAGCGCGTCGGCCTGCGGCCCGTCGAGGGCCAACCGGGCTCGTGCCCCGGCCTCGGCGAACTCGCCCACCGCCAGACGAGCGACGCAGTCCAGCGCGGTGACCAGCGGTCGGGCCACGCCACCGAGCGTGTCGATCTCGTCGGTGACGGCATCGAGGGCGCTTCGTGCGTCGGTGAACCGGCCGAGGGAGAGCTGGTTGGCGATCCGGTCGACCCGCAGGAAGACCAGTTGGCCGCGGGCCGCTGGCGCGTCGGCGTCGACGTCCTGCAGGATGCGGCTGGCGCTGGGCAGGTCGGCGGCAGCCGTGGCCTGGGCCGCCCGCGCCAGGGCCAGCCGGATCTCGCCCTCGGCGGTGGGAACGGCACGATGTGCCTGCTGCGCCTCGGCCAGCAGATCACCGCTGTCGGCGTAGCCGAACCGGGCGGCCACCGACGCCCGCATGGCGAGCGTCCAGCTGCGCTGCGCGCCGTCCAGGTGTTGGTCAAGCGCCCGTTCCAGGTAGGTCATCGACAGCGAGGGACGCTGGGTGGCGTAGTAGGCGCCGAGCCGGCCCAGCAGCAGGGCGCGCTGGCGTGGGCCGTACCGGTCGACGGCCAGTTCGGTGCGCAGCAGGTGCATGGCCTCGGCGAGCCGCCCGGCGAGGAAGAGGTTGTCGGCGGTGGCGACGAGCCAGTCCAGGAGACGATCGGCCGTGTCGGGTGGCCCGCCCGCGAGCAGCAGGTCCGCCGAGAGGGTCGGACCCACCGCCGGATCGGTCGCCAACCGGGCGGCCAACTCTCGGGTGGTTCCCGCCGCCGTCGGCATGGCCCGCAGCAGGTGGCGGGCGGCCTGGGCCGGGCGGCCGGCGTCGGCCAGCACCTCGGCGGCGCTCTCCCGCAGTCCCCGCTGCGTCGAGGCCGGAGTCTCGGCCAACACTCCGTCGCGCAGTCGCGACGAGGCCAGTCGCAGGCCGGCCGGGCTGTCGACGAGCGTTCCCCGGGAGATCAGGTCTTCCAGCGTGGTGTCCAGCGCCGGCCAGGTCGGCACGCCCGCGCGGGCCAGCAGCCGGTCGAGGAACCACAGTTCGCAGGGCGCGTCGGCGATGGCGATCACCCGCAGGACGTACCGCTCGATATCGCTTGTCGCCGGTGACCCGCCGGTGGACATCTTGGGACGTCGCACGGATGCCTCGGGCATCGCCATCACCTTTGGTCAGTGCCTCCCCGAATTCGACTCTCGGACGCCACTGGCAGTCGGGAGCCGTTATGGCGAGGCTAACCACACGAGCGTCGGATTCGGACCGGAAACCGAGATGCACGCGAGAAAAATTCGGCGATCGACAGTTGTCGGTGGGCGTTTTCGGTACCCCCGGCTATTCGGTGGTATCCACCCATTCGGTAACCGTGGTTCGGTAAGTTGCGAAGTCATCGGCACCCGTCGCAACGACGCCGAACCCTACGGGACCGCCCGAACGGACAGCCAGGTGTGGAGAACCGATGTCACGTGCCGAACCGCCTGCCGAGGCGAATCGGTCCGGGCCCGAACTGGAGGACGTGTACCGCGAGTTCCGCCATCCGATCGTGGTGCTGGGCGTGACCACGGTGGTCGCCGGTTTCCTGGACGCCTTCGCATTCCTGCGCTACGGGGCCTTCGTGGGCAACCAGTCCAGCAACGTGCTGTTCCTGGGCATCGGACCGGCCGGTGGGCATCCGGCCTGGCCGACGGCGGCGGCGTCGATGCTGGCGTTCATCGTCGGAACGGGCCTGACCAGCCGGCTACGCGCGGTGGACAGTCGGTGGTCGCCGGTGTCCCGTGGGCTTGCCGTCGCCGTGGTCGCCGTCGCGCTGTGGACGGCGCTCAACGTGGTGTTCCAGTACGGCCGGGACAATCCGCAGCTTCGGGCGCTGCTGGCAGCTGTCGGTGGGTTCGCGATGGGGGCCCTGGCCACGCTGTTCGTCCGCACCGCCGGGGTGGCCACCACCATCACCTACCAGTCGGGCACGGTGGCGAAGACCGGCGAACGGATCGTCGGCTGGCTGCTCGGCCCACCGACGGGCCGCACCAGGGCCAGGAAGGGTTTCCTGCTCGGGCTGTGGACGCTCGCCAGTTACGCGGTGGGTGGTGCGCTCGGGACCGTGGCACAGCACCGACCGCTGTGGGTGCCGGCCTGGGCGACCGTCGCCCTGCTGGCCGTGGCGCCCCTGATCCGGCACCGGTCCTGACCCACCCGTGGGCCGCGCCCACCCTCAGTACGACAGTCCCGGCTGTGGCTGGTTGACCCGACGGCGGCGCAGCACCACCTGTCGGGTGCCGTCCCGGTACAGCCGCACCTGGGCCAACTCCCAGCCGGAGAATTCCGCCTGAATCGCCAACTGCGCCGCGGCGGTCAACCGGTCGACGTTCGGCGGCAGCCGCAGCGGCGCGTATTCGTAGTCCATGAGCCCTATGCTGCCCAGGCCGACCCCCATACCGCCACCCTGGGGCTGACCTCGCCTCGGACGTGCGGGTCAGCCGTCGCGCTCGGGGTAGCCGACCTCCACCGCCGAGACGTCGTCCAGCGCCGTGGTGATCTCCTCGGGCAGGGTCATCCGCTCCACCTGGAGCGCACCGAGCAACTGCCCGCAGGTGCGGGCGCCGAGGATCGGCGCGGTCACCCCGGGGCGGTCCCGGATCCAGGCCAGCGCCACCTCCAGCGGAGACACCCCCAGGCCCCCCGCCGCGGTCGCCACCGCCTCCACGATGCTGGAGCAGCGCGGCTCCAGATAGGTAGCGACGAACCTCTCGAAATGGGGCGAGACCGCCCGGGAGTCGGCCGGCCGACCGTGCCGGTACTTACCGGTCAGCACCCCCCGACCCAGCGGCGACCACGGCAGTACACCCAACCCGAGCGCGTCGCAGGCCGGCAGCACCTCCCGCTCCACCCCCCGCTCCAGCAGCGAGTACTCCACCTGGGCGGCCACCACCGGGGCCCGCCCCGGCCAGGCCGCCTGCCAGGCCGCCGCCCGGGCCGTCTGCCAACCGGAGAAGTTCGACACGCCGACGTAGCGGACCCGACCGCTGGCCACCGCGTGGTCCAGCGCGGCCAGGGTCTCCTCCAACGGCGTCTGCGGGTCGTAGCCGTGCACCTGGAACAGGTCGACGTAGTCGGTGCCCAGCCGGCGCAGTGAGGCGTCCAACGTACGCAGCAGATGCCCCCGGGAACCGTCCCGACGCCGGCTGCCGCCGGGACGCAGGCCGGCCTTGGTGGCGATGAGCAGCTCCTCGCGCGGCACCAGACCGCCCAGCAGCGAGCCGATCACCGACTCGGCGTCCCCGTCGCCGTACACGTCGGCGGTGTCGACGAGGTTTCCACCCGCGTCGAGGTAGCTCTTCAGTTGGGCGGCCGCGTCATCGGCGTCGGTGTCCCGACCCCAGGTCATGGTGCCGAGCGCGAGCCGGGAAACCGCCAGCCCGCTTCGGCCGAGCGGTCGCTGCTGCATGGTTGAACCTTATTTCGAACCGGGCCAGACCGATATCCTCGCTCCTGCCGAGTCTGCTCGCGATTCGGGGTGAGCCGGTGATCGTCCCTACCGCCACCATTGCGTAACCTGATGCGACTGCGGATAGGGGAGGACTCTGTGCGACTCGGGCTAAGCCTCGGATACCAGACAGCGTGGAGCACGCCGGCTGATCATCTGGCCCTGGCTCAGGAGGCGGACCGGCTCGGTTACTCCGTGGTGTGGGCGGCGGAGGCGTACGGTTCCGACTCGCCGAGCATGCTCGCCTGGATGGCCGGGCAGACGCAGCGGATCGACATCGGCAGCGCCGTGATGCAGATTCCCGCCCGCACACCGGCGATGACCGCGATGACCGCCGCCACCATCGACACCCTCTCCGGCGGCCGGTTCCGGCTCGGCCTGGGCGTCTCCGGGCCGCAGGTCTCCGAGGGCTGGCACGGCGTACGCTTCGGCAAGCCACTGGCCCGCACTAGGGAGTACGTCGACATCGTCAAGATGGCGGTGGCCCGCAAGGAAGTCAGCTACGACGGCCAGTTCTACACCCTGCCGCTGCCCGACGGGCCCGGCAAGGCGCTGCGGCTGGGCTTCCACCCGCCGCGCGAGGAGATCCCGATCTACCTGGCCGCGGTCGGGCCGAAGAACCTGGAACTGGCCGGCGAGATCGCCGACGGCTGGCTGGCCATCTTCTACGCCCCCGAGTACGCCCAGGAGCAGCTCGCCTCGGTGGCCGCCGGTCGGGCCCGCGCCGGTAAGGAACTCGCCGGCTTCGACGTGGTGCCCTCCGTACCGGTCGTGATCGGCGACGACGTCGACTCCTGCGCCGAACTGGTCCGCTGGTACGCCGCCCTGTACGTCGGCGGCATGGGCAGCCGGCAGCAGAACTTCTACAACCAACTCGCCACCCGGATGGGGTACGGCGACGCCGCCCGCGAGGTCCAGGACCTCTACCTGGCCAAGCGGCAGCGCGACGCCGCCGCCGCGGTGCCGCTGGAGTTCATCGACCGTACGTCGCTCCTCGGGCCGAAGGAACGCATCGCCGAGCGGATGCGGGAGTACGCCGAGGCCGGCGTGACCACCCTGTCGGTGACGCTCTTCGTGGCCGACCGGGACAGCGGGGTGCAGACGCTGCGTACCGTCGCCGAGGCCCTGGAGCTTTCGGGAGTCGGGGAGTGACCTGGATCGAAGCCATCGTCCTGGGCATCGTCCAGGGCCTGACCGAGTTCCTGCCGGTCAGCTCCTCGGGGCACCTGCGGATCACCTCGGCGATCTTCTTCGACCAGGACGCGGGTGCCTCCTTCACCGCGGTGACCCAGTTGGGCACCGAGGCGGCCGTCCTGCTCTACTTCGCCAAGGACATCTGGCGCATCGGCCGGACCTGGACGGTCGGAATCTGGGACTCGTCGGTCCGTTCCAGCCTCGACTACCGGATGGGCTGGTACGTGATCGTCGGGTCCATCCCGATCGGCCTGTTCGGCTTTCTGTTCAAGGACCAGATCCGGGAGACCGCCCGCAACCTGTGGGTCGTCGCCACCACCCTCATCGTGTTCGCCTTCATCCTGGCCTTCGCCGAGTACTGGGGCCGGCAGACCCGGACCCTGAAGAACTTCCGGATGCGCGACGGCGTGGTCATGGGTTTCGCCCAGGCGCTGGCACTCATCCCCGGCGTGTCCCGCTCCGGCGCGACACTGACCTTCGGCCTGTTCCTCAACCTGACCCGGGAGACGGCCGCCCGGTACTCGTTCCTGCTGGCCATCCCGGCAGTCGTGATGTCCGGGATCTTCAGCCTCGGTGACGTCTTCGAGCCCGCCGCACCGGGCACCTCGGTGCCCAGCGTCGCGCAGATGGTCGTCGCCACGCTCATCGCGTTCGCGGTCGGCTACGCGGCCATCGCCTGGCTGTTGCGCTACGTCGCCCACCACACGTTGTACGTCTTCGTGCTCTACCGGGTGGCGGTCGGCACCCTCGTCCTCGCCCTCCTGATGACCGGGACGATCAGCGCCACCTGACCGGTTCTGACCTGGTCCGGAACCGTGAGTGAAGATGCCGATGGCCGGCACCCGGGTGCGGGTGCCGGCCATCGGTCTTGTTCCCCCTGTACGAGGAAGGTCTTCGGGTCAGCTGTTCCAGTGTTCGGCG
>NZ_PNOZ01000044.1:0-56551 GCF_002879555.1 Verrucosispora sp. ts21
GGGCGGGGGGCGACCACATGGTGACCAGGGGTGGGGGATGACGCGGGCGGGCATCGAAGCGCGCTACCGTCGCAGCACTACTGACAGACGCGGAAGGTGGCGACGAGGATGGCGGATCGGGCTACGGCGCAGATCGGTGTGACCGGGCTGGCGGTGATGGGCCGCAACCTGGCTCGGAACCTGGCTCGCAACGGGTTCACCGTGGCGTTGCACAACCGCTCGCCGGAGCGGACCCGGTCGCTGGTGGCCGAGCACGGCGACGAGGGCACCTTCGTCCCGACGGAGTCCCTTGCGGACTTCGTCGCCGCGCTGGAGCGCCCCCGCGCAGTGATCATCATGGTCAAGGCGGGCGGCCCCACCGACGCGGTGATCGACGAGTTGGTGCCGTTGCTCGAAGAGGGCGACATCATCATCGACTGCGGCAACGCGCACTTCGCCGACACCCGTCGGCGGGAGGAGGCGCTGCGGGCCCACGGCCTGCACTTCGTCGGCACCGGTGTCTCCGGTGGTGAGGAGGGCGCACTGTGGGGGCCGAGCATCATGCCGGGCGGCTCGGTCGAGTCGTACCGCAAGCTCGGCCCGATCTTCGAGAAGATCGCCGCGCAGGTCGACGGTGAGCCGTGCTGCCAGCACGTCGGGCCGGACGGCGCCGGGCACTTCGTGAAGATGGTCCACAACGGCATCGAGTACGCCGACATGCAGCTCATCGCCGAGGCGTACGACCTGCTGCGGGCCGGGCTGGGCGCGACGCCGTCGGAACTCGCGGAGATCTTCCGGGAGTGGAACACCGGCGAGCTGGAGTCGTTCCTGATCGAGATCACCGCCGACGTGCTGGCGCACACCGACGCCGCCACCGGCGAGGCGTTCGTGGATGTGGTGCAGGACCGGGCCGAGCAGAAGGGCACCGGCCGGTGGACCGTCCAGATCGCCCTCGACCTGGGCATCCCGATCACCGGCATCGCCGAGGCGACCTTCGCCCGGTCGCTGTCCGGGCACGTCGGGCAGCGTGAGGCCGCAGTCCGGGCCTTCCCCGACTCCGGGGAGAAGTGGCAGGTCACCGACCGCGAGGCGTTCATCGAGGATGTCCGCCGGGCCCTGCTGGCTTCGAAGATCGTGGCGTACGCCCAAGGCTTCGACCAGATCCGTGCCGGCAGCGCCGAGTACGACTGGAACATCGACCTGGGCGGCACCGCACGCATCTGGCGGGGCGGCTGCATCATCCGGGCCCGCTTCCTGGACCGGATCAAGCAGGCGTACGACGAGCAGCCGGAGCTGCCCACCCTGCTGGTGGCGCCGTGGTTCGCCGACACCGTGCGCGACGGCGTGCCGAGCTGGCGGCGGGTGGTGGCCGAGGCGGCGCAGGCCGGCGTCCCGACCCCCGCCTTCGCCTCGTCCCTGGCCTACTTCGACGCGCTGCGCGCCGAGCGGCTGCCCGCCGCCCTCATCCAGGGTCTGCGGGACAACTTCGGCGCACACACCTACCGTCGGGTCGACCGCGACGGTTCCTTCCACACCCTGTGGGCCACCCCGGACCGCGCCGAGGTCGAGGCCTGAGGGTCGCACCGGACCGCGCCGAGGTCGAGGCCCAAGGTCACACCCGATCGCGCCGGGGTCGAGGCCTGAGGGGTCACACCGTCAGGTCGACGCCTGAGCTGACGCTGACGCGCCCTGTCCCGGGACACCGGGACAGGGCGCGTCAGGTTACGGGGTCAGAAGAAGCGGCGACGCCGGGCCTTCTGGGGGCGCAGCAGGTCGGCTCCCCGGGTGAGCATGCGGCTGGCCCCGGACGGGCCGCGCCGCGACTCCAGCGTGTGACTGAGCCGGCGAGCACCCGCTGCCGCCAACGGAACCGCCACGGCCATCACCGCCCACTGGGCAACGCGCTTGCGGATCATGTGGTTTCACCTCCGTCAGTGGCTGCTGCCAGCGGTGGTACCCACTCCGGGCGGACACTATGCGTTCAGGTGGTCGGTGCCACCGGGTTGGGTAGCGCGCCGCCGAAGCGACGGTCCCGCTGGGCGTACAGCTCGCAGGCGTACCACAGGTGGCGGCGGTCGAAGTCCGGCCAGAGCGTGTCCAGGAAGACCAGTTCGGCGTACGCGCTCTGCCAGAGCATGAAGTTCGAGGTGCGCTGCTCACCGGAGGGCCGCAGGAACAGGTCCACCTCGGGCACCTCGGGGTGGTAGAGGTAGCGGGCGACGGTCTTCTCGGTCACCTTCGCCGGGTCGAGCCGGCCGGCGGCCACCTCCCGGGCGATCGCGGCGGCGGCGTCGGCGATCTCCGCCTGCCCGCCGTAGTTGACGCAGAACTGCAGGGTCAGCGTCGAGTTGCCCCGGGACATCTCCTCGGCGGTCTGCAACTCGCTGATCACGCTCTTCCACAGCCGCCCGGCCCGACCCGACCAGACCACCCGTACCCCGAGGTCGATCAGCTGGTCCCGGCGTCGACGGATGACGTCGCGGTTGAAGCCCATCAGGAACCGGACCTCGTCCGGCGAGCGCCGCCAGTTCTCGGTGGAGAAGGCGTACGCCGACAGGTAGGGGATGCCCATCTCGATGGCCCCCTCGACGGTGTCGAAGAGGGAGAACTCCCCCGCCTCGTGTCCCTTGGTGCGGGGCAGCCCCCGCTCCTTGGCCCAGCGGCCGTTGCCGTCCATCACCACGGCGACGTGCTTGGGCACCGCCCCCGGCGGCAGCGCCGGCGGCCGGGCACCCGACGGGTGCGGGGTCGGCGGCACCGGCTCGCGCCGGCCGGCCCTGGTGGATCGGATCACTCGGCTCTCCCCTGTTCACGCTCTGGGACCGCTGTGGTCGCCGGGCCACCCCGATCGACCAGCGGCAGCGAGCGTAGCGTGCGCTCCAGATGCCACTGCAGGTGCGCCGCGACGAGCCCGCTGCACTCCCGGCGTACCCCGGTGTCGGTGGCGTTGGCGACCCGCCAGTCTCCGCCGACAAGCGCGGACATCAGGTCGATGGTGGCCGGGGCGGGATGAGCGGCACCCGGGGGACGACAGTCCGGGCAGACCGCGCCTCCGGCGGGCACCGAGAAGGCCCGATGCCGGCCGGGGGTGCCGCAGACGGCGCAGGCGGTCAACGCGGGCGCCCAGCCGGCCAGGGCCATGCCCCGCAGCAGGTACGCGTCGAGCACCAGGGTGATGGCGTGTTCTCCCTGGGCGAGGGCCCGCAGCGCGCCCAGGGTGAGCTGGAACAGCCGCAACGACGGTTCCCGCTCCACCGGAGTGAGCCGCTCGGCGGTCTCGGCGATCGCGCTGGCCGCCGTGTAACGGGGATAGTCGCCGAGGAACCGCTTGCCGTACAGGTCGATCCCCTCGACCTGGCTGACCGTGTGCAGGGAACTGCCCAACTCCCCCTTGGGGTCACCGGCGAGTTGCAGGTCGACGTGGCCGAACGGCTCCAACCGGGCACCGAACTTGGAGGTCGTCCGGCGTACGCCTCGGGCCACCGCCCGCAGCCGGCCGTGCCGCCGGGTGAGCAGGGTGACGATCCGGTCGGACTCGCCGAGCTTCTGTACGCGCAACACCACCGCGTCGTCGCGGTAGAGCTGTCGGCGGTATCCGGCCATCGCGTCATTGTCCCTCCCGGCCGGACACCCGTCGGCACCCCGGGTCGGATTTCAGGGTCCGCTCCGGGTATCGGGGGCCGCTGACCCGGATGTGCCCCCACCAGCACCGGCGTTAGCGTGCTCGGCATGGCTGCACACCCGACCACTCCCCCTCGACCTGCTCGGCGTACCCCGGTCCGTCGGGTCGGCACGGTGATCGCCGCGGCGATCGCCCTGACCGTCCTGGCCGGCTGCAACAACCTCTCCTTCCGTCGGCTCGACTTCGACACCACCGAGGAAGCCAAGATCAGCAGCATCCGCCTGCTGCCGGGTGCCGGTGACGTGGTGGTCCGCGCCGACGGCGAACCGGACCGGATCCGCATCAAGCGGGTGGTCCGCTACCAGGGTGACGAGCCGGGCATCACGTACGAGATCAAGGGCACCGAACTGGTGCTGGACACCTCGTGCGGACGCCGGTGCAGCGTCTCCTACGAGGTGGTCGCGGGCGAGGGGGTCCGGGTCGAGGGCAGGACCGGTTCGGGCAACATCGACCTGAGCTGGGTGGGACAGGTCGAGGTGACTGTCGGCTCCGGCGACGTCCGGGTGGTCGGTGCCGCCGGCCCGGTCCGGGTGGAGAGCGGCTCCGGCGAGATCGAGGTGTACGACCTGACGTCCACCGTGGTGCTGCGGACCGGCTCCGGAGACATCACCGCCACCCGGCTGCGCGGGGAGGTGGACGCACAGGCCTCGTCGGGCAACGTGACGGTCGAGCTGGACGTGCCCGCCTCGGCCCGCGCGCACGCGTCGAGCGGCAACGTCGAGCTGCGGGTACCCGCCGGCAGCTACCAGATCCGGTCCGAGGCCGGTTCCGGTTCGGTCGACGTGAGCGTACCGAACGACCCGGCCGCCGCTCTGGTGCTCGACGTGCGGACGGGCAGCGGCGACATCTCCCTCATGACCCGGTGATGTCCCGGCCCCGCCGACCCGACACGGCGTCCTCCCGAGGCTCGGCCGACCGGTCACGCTGACCCGGTACGGCCATCTCGCCGGGCTCGGCGGCCCGATCGGGCGCGACACCGCGGCGGGGTTCCGCGTGCCCGCGGGCGGCCGGCACGGCGTGGTGGCGTCCGCCGGGGATCAACTCGGGCGGGCGCCCCGCCGCGACGTCCTCGACCCAGCCGACGAGTGCGGTGACCACCCCCACCAGCAGGAAGACCAGGATCACCCGGATCGCCAGGCCCAGCAGGTCCTGATGCGACCAGCCGAACACGTCCACCAGCGGGGTGAGCGCCACCACGAACGCCATGTGCCACAGGTAGACGGTCAACGCCCGGCGGTTCAGCACGGTGACCGCGCGACCGAAGACCGGGTTACGGTCCACCCAGTCCGCACTCGACGGGGCCCGGCCCAGCGCCACCAGGATGAACGCGGCCGACCAGAGGGCGTTGCCGAGCGGGTTGTCGTTCAGGTCGTAGCCGCGCGGCCCGGGGTGGGCCAGCAGCCAGGCACCGCCGGTCACCGCGAGGGCGAGCACGGTCGGCACCAGCACCCGGTTCGCCAGGCGGCGCAGCATCCCCGCCTGGTGGGCGAAGCCGAGCAGCCACGCACCGAAGTAGAGCCCGAACTCCCGCAGCACGCCGGGGGCGTTGGGGTAGATGCCCAACTCGATCGCCAACAGCAGGCAGTACGGGGCGAGCAGGGTGGGCAGTGGATAACGCCGGAACAGCCAGAGCGCGACCGGTGAGGCGAGCACGAACCACAGGTAGTCCCGCAGGTACCAGATCGGGCTCAGCGCCAACGCGCCCCAGTAGTTCGCCGGTGGATCGGCGACCGGGAAGAGCCAGAGCAGCACCTTCGGCGTCAGCGGCAACCCGGTCAGCAGCATCGCCGGTACGAAGATCGCGGCCACCACCCACAGCGACGGCAGCAGTCGACGCAGCCGACGGCCGACCGCGGTGGGGCCGGACCTGTGCAGCGAGGTCGCCATCAGCGACCCGGCCAGGGCGAACATCACCGACATCGCCGGGAACAGCAGGGTCAGCGACGCCCAACCGGTGACGTGGTAGACGACGACTCGCACGATGGCCAGGAAGCGCAGCAGGTCCAGGTATCGATTTCGCATCAGCCTGCATCTGTATCCGGGGGCATAGGTACGTCTCTCTACCCTCCGGGGTGGGCGGCGGAAACGCCCAGAGGCCCGGCCAGATAGTGAACCTTCCCATATGCCTGACCGGTACCGATCAGTCAGATGCGACGCGAGAAGTCCGGATTACCGGCGCTGTCAGAAGCCGAGTTTGCGCAGCTGCTTGGGGTCGCGTTGCCAGTCCTTGGCCACCCGCACATGCAGGTCGAGGTAGACCCGGGTGCCCAGCAGCTCCTCGATCTGCCGCCGGGCCGCGGTGCCCACCGCCTTGAGCCGGCTGCCCCGGTGCCCGATGACGATCGCCTTCTGGCTGGGCCGCTCGACGTACAGATCGGCGTAGATCTTCGTCAGCTGCCCCTCGGGGATCATCTCCTCGACCACCACCGCGATGGAGTGCGGCAGCTCGTCCCGGACACCCTCCAGGGCGGCCTCCCGGACCAGCTCCGCGACAAGCACCTGCTCCGGGTCGTCGGTGAGCATGTCGTCGGGATAGAGCTGCGGAGACTCGGGCAGGTACCGCGTCATCACCTCGACGAGCGTGTCCACCTGGTGACCGGCGACCGCGCTGACCGGTACCACCTCGGCGAACTCGCCCAGCTCGCTGACGGCGAGCAGCTGCTCGGCCAGCCGCTTCTTGTCCACCAGGTCGGTCTTGGTGACCACCGCCAGCACTGTCGCCTTCAACTCGGCCAGCTCGCCGGTGATGAACCGGTCGCCACGGCCGATCGGCTCGTCGGCGGGGATACACAGGCCGATCACGTCGACCTCGCTCCAGGTCTGCCGGACCAGGTCGTTGAGCCGCTCGCCGAGCAGGGTGCGCGGCCGGTGCAGACCCGGGGTGTCCACGAGCACGAGCTGCGAGTCCGGCCGGTGCAGCACCGCCCGGATGATGTGCCGGGTGGTCTGCGGCTTGTTCGAGGTGATGGCGATCTTCTGCCCGACGATCGCGTTGGTGAGCGTGGACTTGCCGGCGTTGGGTCGACCGACGAAGCAGGCGAAGCCCGCCCGGTAGGCGCGCGGCATCGGCTCGGCGCTCACTCGGTCACCGTGCCGAGCACCGTGCCGTCCGGCGCGGCCACGTGCACCGGCGCATCGGCGGCCAGGTCGCGGACGGCCGCGTACCCCGCACCGTCGAGAGTGGATGCCTCGGTGACCACGGCAGCGGCCTCCAACCGGGTGGCGCCGGCCGCCGCCGCCGAGGCGACCGCCAACTGCAACGCGGTGATCGTCAACGAGGGCAGCGACACGCTGGCCGCCGCGTACGTCCGACCGTCCTGGTCGCGGACCGCGGCGCCCTCCACGGCACCCACCCGACCCCGGGCTCCCCGGGCCAGGATGACCAGCTTGCCGTCCTCGGCGCTGAGCTCGGAGCCGGCGGGTACGGCGGCTGGTACGGCAGGTGACTCAGGCATCGGCGGGTTGCCTCTCCTCTGATCGATCGGTGTCGCCCCGGGAGGCGGTCGGCCCACCGCCCGGGTTGTCCTGGGTGTCGGTCGGCTCGACCCGGCGCACCAGCACCGTGTCGATCCGGTTGCGTCGGCCGGTGGTGCCCTCGGCGAGCAGCTGCAGCCCGGCCACCTCGACCTCCGCTCCGGGGATCGGCACCCGGCCGAGGCACTGGGCGAGCAGGCCGCCGACGGTTTCCACCTCGTCGTGCGGCAACTCGGTGTCGAACAGTTCGCCGAGATCCTCGACCGGCAGTCGGGCGGTGACCCGCACCGCGCCGTCGGGCAGTTGCTCGATCGGCGGACGCTCGACGTCGTACTCGTCGGTGATCTCGCCGACGATCTCCTCCAGGATGTCCTCGATGGTGACCAGCCCGCCGGTGCCGCCGTACTCGTCGACGACGATCACCAGATGGTTGCGGGCGGCCTGCATCTCCGACAGCAGGTCGTCGACGGGCTTGGAGTCCGGCACGAACGTGGCCGGGCGCATCAGCTCGGCCACCGGCAGCTGACGGTCCTCGGCGGCACCACCCTGGGTACGCCGGATGAGGTCCTTGAGGTAGAGCACACCGAGCACGTCGTCGACGCTCTCGCCGATCACCGGGATGCGGGAGAACCCGGAACGCAGGAACAGCGCCAACGCCTGCGCCAGCGTCTTGGTCGACTCGATCCACACCATCTCGGTACGCGGCACCATGACCTCGCGGGCGATGGTGTCACCGAGCGCGAAGACCGAGTGGATCATCTGCCGTTCGCCGTGTTCGACGACGCCCCGCTGCTCCGCGAGGTCGACAAGTTCGCGCAGCTCGACCTGGGTGGCGAAGGGTCCTTCCCGGAACCCGCGACCCGGCGTGACCGCGTTGCCGATCAGGATCAGCAGCGATGCGAGGGGGTTGAGTGCCCGGCCGAGCCAGCGCACCAGCGGCGCGGCGAACCGGGCCACCGCGTACGCGTGCTGTCGCCCGATGGTGCGCGGACCCACACCCACCGCGACGAAGCTGACCACGGTCATCGCCCCGGCGGTGACCAGCGCCGCCCGCCAGCCCGCACCGAAGGTGTCCACCGCGACCAGGGCCACAAGCGTGGTGGCGGTCAGCTCGGCAAGCAGCCGCAGCAGGAGCAGCAGGTTGAGGTGGCGGACCACGTCACCGGCGACCAGTTGCAGGGTGGGCGCGCCCCGCGCACCCTCCCGGGCCAGCTCGGCGGCCCGAGCCGGCGAGACCGCGGCCAGGGCGGCCTCGGTCATCGCGATGAGACCGCCGAGCACCACCAGCCCGGCGGCGAAGGCGAGTAGTTGCAGGTCGGGTAGGCCGGTGGCGGACGCGGCCAGCGAGGTATCCATCACTGGGTGCGGGTCGACCGCCAGCTCGACAACAACCGGGCCTGGAGCCCGAACATCTCCCGCTCCTCCTCCGGCTCCGCGTGGTCGTAGCCGAGCAGGTGCAGGACGCCGTGCACGGTGAGCAGGTGCAGCTCGTCGGCGGCGCTGTGACCCGCGGTGGCCGCCTGCTTCGCCGCCACCTCCGGGCAGAGCACGATGTCACCGAGCAGGGCCGGCTCTCCGCCGACGGCCGCGTTCTCACCCGGCCCGTGGTCGATGCTGCCCTCGTCCATGGGGAAGGCGAGCACGTCGGTCGGGCCGTCGCCACCCATCCAGCGATGGTTCAGCTCGGTCATGTAGCCGACGTCGACAAGCAGCACGGACAGCTCGGCGAGGGGGTTGACCCCCATCTCGTCGAGTGCGTGCCGGGCGACGGCCAGCACGGCGTCGGTGTCGACGGCGACACCCGACTCGTTGGCGATCTCGATGGACAACTGTCTTCCCTCGGTCTTAGCGGCGCCGACCGGCGCGGTTGCCCTGGGCGTTGCGCCCCGGCACCGCGTGCACGGCCTGCGCCTGCTGATTCTCCCGCTCGGCGTCCCAGCGGGCGTACGCGTCGACGATCTCACCCACCAGTCGGTGGCGTACCACGTCGGCGCTGGACAGCTGCGCGAAGTGCACGTCCTCGACGCCGGCCAGGATCTCCCGGACGACCCGAAGGCCGCTTGTCGTCCCACCGGGCAGGTCGACCTGGGTGACGTCACCGGTCACCACGATCTTCGAGCCGAAGCCGAGCCGGGTGAGGAACATCTTCATCTGCTCGGGCGTGGTGTTCTGCGCCTCGTCGAGAATGATGAACGCGTCATTCAACGTGCGGCCCCGCATGTACGCCAGCGGGGCGACCTCGATCGTGCCCGCCGCCATCAGCTTCGGGATCGTCTCCGGGTCGAGCATGTCGTGCAGCGCGTCGTAGAGCGGGCGCAGGTACGGGTCGATCTTCTCGTTGAGCGTGCCGGGCAGGAAGCCCAGCCGCTCCCCCGCCTCGACGGCGGGCCGGGTCAGGATGATCCGGTTGATCTGCTTGGCCTGCAACGCCTGGACGGCCTTGGCCATGGCGAGGTAGGTCTTGCCGGTACCGGCCGGGCCGATGCCGAAGACGATGGTGTGCGCGTCGATCGCGTCGACGTAGCGCTTCTGCCCGAGCGTCTTGGGCCGGATGGTGCGCCCGCGCCGGGAGAGGATGTTGAGGGTGAGCACCTCGGCGGGTCGTTCCGTGCCACCCTGTTCGAGCATGCCGACGGTACGCCGGACAGCATCTGTGGTCAGGGTCTCGCCTTTCTCGATGAGTTCGAGCAGCTCGCTGAAGATCCGCTCGGCGAGGGCATTGTCGGCGGGCGCGCCGGTGATGGTGATCTCGTTGCCCCGCACGTGCACGTCGCTGTTCACCGAGCGCTCGACCAGTCGCAGGATCTCGTCACCCGCGCCGAGCAGGTTCACCATGATCTTCGAGTCGGGGACGGTGATCCTGGTCTGCACCCGGGGTGGGCCGGGAGGTGGGGTGCCGGTCATAGGTCGGGCCGAAGGGCCCTGCGCCACCTGCTCTCGATCTCGGTGCCGGGCCTGGCGCCACGGCGTGCTGACGTTACCTCCATCGTATCGGGTCGCCCGCGCGGACACGCTGCCCAATTCCGCCGGCACGACACAGGCGTACACGAGCGGACGAAACGCCATAAAAGGCGCGGCTGTCCGGGCGGGTCAGGCCCGGAAGTCGTACCCGTCGAAGGCCTCCTGGTGCCGGGTGAACCGGTATGTCGCCCAGTGCATCCGGACCACCACCCCGGCACCGTCGCGGGTCAGCCGGAGCAACTCGCCGACCTCCCGCCCGGCGACCGTACGGAACACGTCCGGCCGGTCCGGTTGCGGCGCGAAGACCGCCGGCGGCTTGCCCGGCGGATCGTCCGCGCCCCGGGCCTGGAGGGTCCCGTCCCGCCAACTGAACACGTACTGGAAGCCTTCGCCCCACCAGCGGCCGAGCAGCCCACGCAGCTGGGCGGGGGCCGGGTCGCCGGGTCGCCACGGAGTGATCTCGGCGGGGTCGTGCTCGACGGCGGCGGCGAGCAGCCGGTGCGGCAGCTCCAGCAGCTCCGCCGAGGTGCCCGAGGAGCCCAGCACGGCAGCCCCGAAGGCGGCAGGGGTGCCCTCGCCGCCCCGGCGGCCGTACGCCCCGGCCAGGAATCCGGGCATGGCGCCGTCGTGCCCGACGTGCACCACCCGGTCGCCCTGCGGCACCAGGATCAGGCCGAGGCCGAACCCGGCGTTCCAGAGCGCCTCGTCGGTGACCGTGACCGGCCAGCGCATCTCTTCCAGGGTGGCCGGGCCGAGCACCCGGCCGGTCGCGTCCATCGCCGCCGGGTCGGCCAGGAAGGCCGCCCAACGGGCCATGTCGGTGGCCGTGCTCCAGAGCTGGGCGGCCGGGCCGACGGCACCGAAGTCGGTCGGCGGCTCCGGATGCGCCTCGTCGGAGTACGCGTCGACCAGGTAACCGGTGGCCGCCCGAGGGCCTGGCGAAACCGTGGTGCTGGTCAGTCCGAGCGGAGTCAGCACCCGCTCGGTAAGCACCTCGGCCCAGGTGCTTGCGCGTACCTGGCCGACCAGCCGGCCGAGCAGCGCCATGCCGAGGTTGGAGTAGTGGAAACGCCGGCCGGGCGGCAACACCCGCTCGGCCCGGTCCAGCTCGGCGACGAGTTGGTCGGCGTCGGGCACCCGCAGCGTGTCCCAGACGTCGCCGTACGGCTCGCGTTGCAGGCCCGCGGTGTGCGACAGCAACCGGCGTACGGTCAGCTCGCCGTGCGCCGGCAGGTCCAGGTGCCGGCCCAACCGATCGTCGAGGTCGAGCAGCCCGTCGTCGCGACACTGCATGACCAGTACGGCGGTGAAGGTCTTGGTCACCGACCCGATCCGGAACCGGGTCTGTTCGTCGAGCGCGGTGTCGTTGCCGGTGCCGCCGACCGTGCACGTCCACAGCGCCCGGTCGGCCCGGTGCACGGCGGCCGAGACCGCCGGCACCCGAGCCTGCGCCTGGACCCGCCGCACCAGCCGTTCGAGCTGCTGGGCGGCGGCGGTACGGCCGGCGGCCGAACTCACGCCACGCTCCGGGCCAACATCGGTCCGAGCGGCGCACCGCCCAGCACGTGCGCGTGCACGTGGAAGACCTCCTGGCCGCCGTAGGGGCCGGTGTTGAACATCAGCCGGAAGCCGTCGCCGAGCAGCCCCTCGTCCTCGGCCACCGCGGCGGCCGTGGCGAGCACCTCACCGGCCAGCGCCGGGTCGCCCTGGCCGAGGGTGGCCACGTCGGCGTAGTGCTCCTTCGGGATGACCAGCACGTGCACCGGCGCCTTCGGGTCGATGTCGCGGAAGGCGAGCGTGGTGGGGGTCTCGCGGACCACCGTGGCCGGGATCTCCCCGGCGACGATCCGGCAGAACAGACAGTCAGTACTCACCCGGGCAGTGTAAGGAAGGGCCCCTGCTTAACGCCTCAGGTAGAGCAAGGGCCCCTTGTTAACACCACCGCGCAGGTACGGCAGGATGTCGCCCATGGCGGAACGGGCAGTGCTGGTCACGGGCGGTTCACGGGGCATCGGGCGGGCGGTGGTGCAGGCCTTCGCCGCCTCCGGCGACCGGGTGGCCATCCACCACCGCGACTCGGCCGACCTGGCCGAGCAGCTGCGGGCCGACCTGCCGGGCACCGGCCACGTGGTGGTCCGCGCCGACCTCGCCGACCCCGACGCCGTACGGGCGATGGTGGACGAGGCCGCCGACCGCCTCGACGGGCTCGACGTACTTGTCAACAACGCCGGCGTGTTCGGGCCGGCCGACCCGCCGCACCCCGTCTTCGGCAGCAGCTACGAGCAGTGGCGGCAACGCTGGCGCGAGGTCTGCGACACCAACCTGTTCGGGGCGGCCAACGCCGCCTGGTGCGCCGCCCAGCACATGCGCACGCGAGGTGGGCGAATCGTCAACGTCTCCTCGCGCGGCGCGTTCCGCGGCGAGCCGACCAATCCGGCGTACGGCGCTAGCAAGGCCGGTCTCAACGCGATGGCCCAGTCGTTGGCGGTGGCCCTGGCGCCGTACGGCATCGCGGTGGCCACGGTCGCGCCCGGCTTCGTCGAGACGGACATGACCAACGAGCACCTGAAGGCACCGCGTGGCGACGCCATCCGGGCGCAGAGCCCGTTCGACCGGGTGGCCCGGCCCGAGGAGATCGCCGCCGCCGTGCACTGGCTGGCCAGCCCCGAGGCGGAGTGGGCCTCCGGCACCATCATCGACCTCAACGGCGCCTCCTACCTGCGCACCTGACGCAGCAGGCCGACAGCGGGGTCTACCAGCGCAGGAGGCGGGTGGCGAGGACGGCCAGGGCGGCCACGCCGGCGGTGGAGGTACGCAGCACCGAGGGGCCGAGGCGGACCGGGTGCGCGCCGGCCTCCTCAAACGTTGCCAGCTCGGCCGGGGTGATGCCGCCCTCGGGGCCGACCACCAGCACGATCTCGCCCGCCTCGGGCAGCTCGACGGTGGTCAGCCGGTCGGTCGCCTCCTCGTGCAGGACGTAGCCGGCGGCGGCGCCGGAGATGCGTCGGGCCACCGATGCGGTGGACTCGTCCGGCGCGCCTGCCACCACGGGCAGCCACGCCCGGCGGGCCTGCTTCGCCGCCTCGCGGGCCGTGGCCACCCACTTGTCCCGGGCCCGTACGCCCCGGTCTCCGCGCCACTGCGCGACCGACCGGCCGGCCGCCCAGGGGACGATCTCGTCCACGCCCGCCTCGGTCATCGCCTGTACGGCCAGTTCACCCCGGTCACCCTTGGCGATGCCCTGCACCACCACCAGCCGGGGGTTCGCCGCGTCGACGTACCCCCGGTCGGTGATCTCGAGGTCGAGGGTGCCCCGGCCGACGGCGCTGACCACGGCGGCGGCCGTGCCGCCCCGGCCGTCGCCGAGCAGCAGTTCCTCGCCGACCCGTAGCCGTTGCACGGTGGCGGCGTGGTGCCCTTCGGGGCCGTCGAGCACCATCGTGTCGGCGGCGGGCAGCGACTCGACCAGGAACAGCGGAGCGGACACGGGACGCCGGTCAGCCGTGACCGTTGAACGCGTCGCGCATCCGGGAGAAGAAGCCGCCCTGCTTGGTCAGCTCGGCGACCTCCTCGCCCCGGGTCTTGGCGAAGTCGCGCAGCATCCGCTCCTGGTCGGCGTCGAGCTTGGTCGGGGTACGCACGTCGAGGTGGACGTAGAGGTCACCACGACCGGTCCCACGCAGGTGGGGCACGCCCCGGGCGCGCAACCGCAGCGTGCTGCCGGGCTGGGTGCCCGCCTTGACGTCGACCGGTTCCTCGCTGTCGAGCGTCTTGATGGTCAGCCGGGTGCCGAGCGCCGCGGCGGTCATCGGCACGGTGACCCGGCAGTGCAGGTCGTCGCCCTTGCGGGAGAAGACGTCGTGCGGCCGCTCGTGGATCTCGACGTAGAGGTCACCGGCGGTGCCACCACCCGGACCGACCTCGCCCTGCTGGGCCAGCCGGATCCGCATGCCGTCCTCGACCCCGGCCGGGATCTTGACGGTCAGCGACCGGCGGGTCCGCACCCGCCCGTCACCGGCGCAGGTCGGGCAGGGGTGCGGGATGGTGGTGCCGTAGCCCTGGCAGACGGTGCACGGCCGGGCGGAGACCACCTGACCGAGGAAGGTGCGCTGCACCGACTGCACCTCGCCCCGGCCACCGCACGCCTCGCAGGTCGCCAGGTGGGTGCCGGCGGCGGTGCCCGCACCGGAGCAGGTGGTGCAGAGCACCGCGGTGTCCACGGTGATCGGCGCTTCCACCCCGAAGGCGGTCTCCTGCAGGTCCAGTTCCAGCCGCAGGATCGCGTCGGCACCCGGTCGGGTACGCGGTCGCGGTCCCCGGCCGGCGCCGGTGGCCCCGCCGAAGAAGGCGTCCATGATGTCCTGGAAGCCGACGAACGGCCCGGCGCCGCCGGGCCCGCCCGGGCCACCGGCACCGCCACCGCCCGGGGCCAACGGGTCGCCGCCGAGGTCGACGATCTGTCGTTTCCGATCGTCCGAGAGGACCTCGTACGCGGCGTTGATGTCCTTGAACTTCTCCTGTGCCTCCGGATCCGGATTGACGTCCGGGTGGAATTGCCGCGCGAGCTTGCGGTACGCGCGCTTGATCTCGTCATCGGAGGCGCCCCGGCTGACGCCGAGAATGCCGTAGTAGTCCCTGGCCACTGCGTTCCGTGTCCTCGTGTTCGTCTCGCGTTACGCCGGTCGGCGGCGGCAGCCCACCGTCGGCCCTGACTGATCAGTTCTGGGCCAGCAGCTCGCCCACGTAGCGTGCCACGGCCCTCACCGTGGCGATGGTCCCGGGGTAGTCCATCCGGGTCGGCCCCAGCACGCCCATCCCCCCGACGATCGTCGCGCCCGGGCCGTAGCCGGTGCTGACCACGGAGGCCGCCCGCAGGTTGTCGATCTCGTTCTCGTCACCGATGCGTACCCGTAGCGTGCTCGGCTCCACCTCGCCGATGAGTTTGAGCAGCACGACCTCCTCCTCGAGGGCTTCGAGGATCGGCCGCAGGGAACCCTGGAAGTCCAGTAGACCGCCGCGGGCGAGGTTGGCGGTGCCGGCCAGCGCGATCCGCTCCTCGTGCCGCTCGACAAGTGTCTCCAGCAACACGGTGGACAGGGTGGTCATGGCACCACGCAGATGCGGAACGCACTCGTCGATGAGGGCCTGCACCAGCGGTGGGGTCTCCGACAACTGGATGCCGACCAGCTTCTCGTTGACCGTCCGACGCAGGTCCAGCACGTCGTCGGCGTGGATCGGGGCGGGCAGTTCGACCAGCCGCTGCTCGACCCGCCCGGTGTCGGCTATCACGACGAGCATCAGTCGGGTGGTGGAGATCGGCACCAGCTCCAGATGCCGTACGCGGGACCGGGCCAGGCTCGGGTACTGCACCACGGCGACCTGCCGGGTCAGCTGCGCCAACAGCCGGACGGTGCGGTGCACCACGTCGTCGAGGTCGACCGCGCCGGCCAGGAACCGCTCGATCGCCCGGCGTTCGGCCGGGCTGAGCGGCTTGACCCGGCTCAACCGGTCGACGAACAGCCGGTAGCCGCGGTCGGTGGGCACTCGACCGGCGCTGGTGTGCGGCTGCCGGATGTAGCCCTCTTCCTCCAGCACGGCCATGTCGTTCCTGACGGTGGCCGGCGAGACACCGAGCTGGTGCCGCTCGACCAGGGCCTTGCTGCCGACCGGCTCCTGGGTGGCGACGTAGTCCTCGACAATCGCCCGCAGTACGGCGAGCTTGCGGTCGTCGAGACCCATCTCCCACCTCCTGTCGCAGGTCAGTGTCGAGCGTCACCCACCGTCGGCGGGCGCCCTGGCACTCGACTGTAGCGAGTGCCAGTCTACGTCGAGGCTCCCGGCAGCGCGATGATCAAGAAAACGGAGTTGTCCGCAGTCCGATCGGGGACTTGACACTCGCCGGTGTCGCTATGGTGCGCCATTGCCGCTGGCACCTACCGTGAGCCCATGACTGAACCACCTCGTCCCCCGAGTTTCGGCGACGATCCCACGGCTCCCGTTTCCGGATCGTCTGGCCAGGGCGGCTATCCCCCGCCCGGCGGCTACCCGCCGCCCGGTGACCAGCCCCCGCCGGCCGGCTACCCGCCGCCGGGTGGTTATCCGCCGCCCGGCGGTTATCCGCCCCCCGGTGTCGGCTACCCGACCGGCGGCTACGGCGCGCCCGGCGGCGGCTACGGCAGCAACGAAGACAAGACCTGGGCCCTGATCGCCCACTTCGGCGGCCCGCTCGGCGTGGTCGTCGGTGGTGGCCTGCTCGGCTGGGTCGCCCCGCTGATCGCGAACATGACCCGCGGGCAGCAGTCCCCGGTCGTCCGGGCGCACGCCGTCGCGGCCCTGAACTTCCAGCTCACCTGGGCGATCGCCGGGCTGCTGAGCTGGGTGCTCACCGCAATCACCTGCGGCATTCTGTTCTTCGTCCCGTTCCTGGCCGCGATCGTGCCGGTGATCTTCGGCATCATCGGCGGCGTCAAGGCCAATGAGGGCGCCCTCTACCGGTACCCGATGAGCTACTCCTTCGTGAAGGCCTGATCCCTGAGCCCGTCATCAGGGCAGCAGGTCACGCACCACGGCGTCGGCGAGCAGCCGGCCGCGCAGGGTCAACACCGCGCGGCCGGCCGCGTGGGCGGGAGCGGCCAGCAGGCCGTCGGTCACCGCCCGCGCCGCCGCCGCGCGACCGGCGTCGTCGAGCACGTCCAGCGGCAGGCCGTCGGCAAGCCGCAGCCGGAGCATGACCTCCTCCATCCGGGCCTCGTCGGCGGTCAGCACCTCCCGCGCCAGTCCGGGTGACCGGCCGGCGGCCAGGCGTTGGGCGTACGCCGTGGGGTGTTTGACGTTCCACCAGCGCACCCCACCGACGTGGCTGTGCGCCCCCGGCCCGAGGCCCCACCAGTCGCCGCCGGTCCAGTAGAGCAGGTTGTGCCGGCACCGGGCCGATGGCGTACGGGCCCAGTTGGACACCTCGTACCAGGAGAAACCGGCCGCGTCGAGGGCGGCCTCGGCGGCCAGGTAACGGTCCGCGGCGACGTCGTCGTCCGGGTACGGCAGTTCACCGCGACGCATCCGGGCGGCCAGTCGGGTGCCGTCCTCGACGATCAGGGCGTACGCGCTGACGTGGTCGGCACCCGCCGCCACGACCTGGTCCAGCGAGGCGGCGAAGTCCTCCGGCCGCTCCCCCGGCGTCCCGTAGATCAGATCCAGGTTGACGTGGTCGAACCCGGCGTCCCGGGCCTCCAGCGCGGCGGCCGTGGCCCGACCGGCGCTGTGTCGACGGTCGAGCACGGCGAGCACCCCGGGGGCGACCGACTGCATGCCCAGCGAGATCCGGGTGTAGCCGGCGGCCCGCAGTTCCTTGAGGGAGGCGGGGGTGACCGACTCGGGGTTGGCCTCGGTGGTCACCTCGGCGTCGGCGGCCAGTCCCCAGGTGCGGTCGATGGCGTCGAGGATGCGGGCCAGGTCGTCGGCGGGCAGCAGGGTGGGGGTTCCACCGCCGACGAAGACGGTCTCCACCCGGCGGGGCGGACGGTCGCCCAGCACCCGCGCGGCGAGGGCCAGCTCGGCCAGCACGGTGTCGGCGTAGCCGTCCCGGCTCGCGCCGCCGCCCAGCTCCTGCGCCGTGTAGGTGTTGAAGTCGCAGTAGCCGCAGCGACTGGCGCAGAAGGGCACGTGCACGTACACGCCGAAGCCCTGGTCACCGACGCTCGCTCGGGCGGATGCGGGCAACGACCCGTCGGTCGGGACGGGTTCGCCTGCTGGAAGGACGCCGGGCATGGCCACTAGTGTGCCCTCCCATGACCTCTCCCGACGCGCTGGTACGGGTCACCACGGCCCGCGGGGTGAGCACCCTCACCCTGGACAGCCCACACAACCGCAACGCTCTCTCCACGCCGTTGATGACCCAACTGCTGGCCGGGCTGGACGCCGCGGTCGCCGACGACACGGTCCGGGTGATCGTGCTGGACCACACCGGCCCGGTCTTCTGTTCCGGGGCGGACCTGAAGGAGACGGCGGCGGCGTACGCCAGCGGGACGGTGCCCGCCGGGATGCTGGGTGACGTGCTCGCGGCGGTCTGGCAGTGCCCGAAGCCGGTGCTGGCCCGGGTCGCCGGCCCGGCCCGAGCCGGTGGTCTGGGCCTGATCGCGGCGGCCGACCTGGCGATCTGCGCCGCCGAGGCCACCTTCGCCTTCACCGAGGTACGCATCGGGGTGATCCCGGCGGTGATCTCGGCGACCGTGCTGCCCCGGCTGCATCCCCGGGCGGCGGCCGAGCTGTACCTGACCGGCGACACCTTCGACGGCCGGCGGGCGGCGCAGATCGGTCTGGTCACCGCCGCGGTGCCGGCCGACGAGTTGGACGCCGCGGTGCAGCGCTACCTCGACTCGCTGGTGCGGGGCGCTCCGTCGGCGCTGGCCGGGGCGAAGGAACTGCTGCGCCGCCCACCCGCCACCGACCTGCGCGCCGAACTTGCGGAGCTGGGCACCCTGTCCACCCGCTACTTCCTGTCCGGCGACGGCATCGAGGGGGTCACCGCGTTCCGGGAGAAGCGTCCGCCGCGCTGGGTCGCCGAACTCGACAGGTGAGGATCGGCCGCCATCGGGGAACTTCCGTCCCGACGCGGATCGCGCGCTCGCGGTGGAACTGGACGGACGACCCAGGTCGGGCGCTGAGGGACGTACGCTTTCGGCGGACGTCGTACGGGAGGTGTGGGTGCGAACTCGGGTGGTCGTGGGCGGTTTCCTGGTCGTCGTGCTGGTCGCCGTGATCGGCATCGTGCTCGGCATGCGGCAGGTGGGAGAGCGACTACGGCTGCCCTTGGCCAGCCGGGCCTGCACCGTGCAGGCCGACGGGAAGGTGACCCTGGACGCTCACCAGATGGCCAATGCGGCGACCATCGCGGCCATCGGCATCCAGCACGAGCTTCCCGACCGGGCCGTGGTGGTGGCGCTCGCCACCGCCTACCAGGAGTCCGGGCTGCGCAACCTGGCCGGCGGGGACCGCGACTCGGTAGGCCTGTTCCAGCAGCGGCCGAGCCAGGGTTGGGGCAGTCCCGAGGAGATCCGTGACCCCCGGTACGCGGCCGACCGGTTCTACGCCGCGCTGAAGAAGGTGCGCGGCTGGCAGGACATGCGGGTCACCGACGCGGCGCAGAAGGTGCAGCGGTCCGCCTTCCCGGAGGCGTACGAGAAGTGGGCCGACGAGTCGGAGGTGCTCACCCGCGCGCTGCTCGGCCACGCCACGGGTGCGGTGGTCTGCACCTTCGGCGACGATCCGGCGATGCGGGGCGAGGCTGCCGCCACCGCGCTGACCCAGGGTCTCAACCTCGACTGGGGGTTGACCGGCTCGGCGACCACGGCGCATCTGACCGGGCTCACGGTCACGGCGGCGAACCAACTCGATGGCTGGCGGTACGCGCACTGGCTGGTCGCCCACGCCAACGATCACGGAGTGAAGCGGGTGCGCTTCGGCGACCTGGAGTGGACCAACCGGGGTGGTTCGTGGAGCCGGGTCGGTGACGGTTCGCGGGAGCATGCCGAGGTCGTCGCCGAGGTCTTCGCGGACGCCTGACAGACCCCGATCTCCTTACCCGCAGTAACCGCAAAAACCGGCATTCCGCCATTAATGGCCCAGCATCGCCACTCTGGGTGACTAGTGGTAGTCGCTCAGCTGCGGTGCGTCGTCATCATCGCAGGGATCGATGTGGGCGGTCCGACAGCCGGTGCGATCGCGCGTTACGATCGGCCACCTGTGCCAGAAATGGTTTCACCTCTTGGGGAGGGTACGACGTGGCTTTCGACTACGGCGACCGCACCGGCTATGAACCGATCAGTGACGTCGACCGCAAGGAGTTCCACGAGCAGGGCTTTCTCCTGCTGCGCAACGTCCTGACCGAGGACCACCGGGCCGCCCTCGAAGCCGCGGTCGACCGGGTGTACGCCGAGGAGAAGGCCAAGGGCAAGACCACCAAGGACGGCACCCTGCACCTGCTGGGCTTCCTTGAGCGCGACGAGCTCTTCGGCGACCTGCTCACCCACCCGATCGCCTTCCCGTACATGTGGGGCCTGGCCGGGTGGAACATCTACAGCCACCACAACCACCTCGACGTGACTCCTCCGGCGCTGGAGCCGGAGAAGCCGTACTGGGGGTGGCACCAGGACGGGTACCGGCAGAACTCCGACCCGGAGACGATGGACCCGAACCTGCCCCGGCCGATGTTCTCGCTGAAGGTCGCCTACGTGCTCTCCGACCTGTCGGAGACCGGCCGCGGCGCCACCAAGGTCATCCCGGGCAGCCACCTGTGGAACTCGCTGCCGCGTCCGGCGGACACCACGGTGCACAACCCGGACCCGGAGGGCACCGTCGAGATCACCGCCAACCCGGGCGACGCCTTCATCTTCGACCGCCGCCAGTGGCACTCGCGGTCGACGAACCTGTCGACCATCACCCGCAAGATGCTCTTCGTCGGCTACACCTACCGGTGGATCCGTCCCCTCGACGAGCTGCACATCGACAAGAACGGCGAGTGGTGGAACAACCGCACGCCGGTGCAGCGCCAGCTCTGCGGTGAGGGCACCCACACCGCGAACTACTGGGGCATCAACTGGGACGGCTACATCGACGACGAGATCCCGCTGCGCAAGGAACTCAAGCAGCGCGGCCTGCTCAACCGCAACATCCCCTGGCTCCGCTGAGCATGCAAGGAAGGGCACCTTATTAACGCCTCGCGTACTAAAGGGTGCCCTTCTTAACACCCGGCAGCACCTCGCGGCACCCACCGCCGCACCGGTGCTGATGAGAGCAAGATGCGCACGAGAAAGGCACCCGACCACTCAGGTCGGGTGCCTTTCTTTGTGATCAGCGATTACCGGTGGGTGACGCCCCGGCGACTGCGGCCGACCCCGGCGACCAGCGCGACCGCGATGGCGGCCAGCAGCACCTGGAGCATCAGCTCCCGCCAGTCGATGCCGGCGGTCTCGGCGAAGCCGGAGGCGCGGGCGATCACGGTACCGAGCAGCGCGGCACCGACACCGATGAGCATGTGCAGCCAGATCGGCATGGGCTGACGGCCCGGCACCACCAGGCGGCCCAGTGCGCCGACGATCAGACCGACGATCAGCGCGGTGATGATGCCCCAGACGGTGAGCTCCATGGTCGCTCTCCTTCACAAAAGACGATCCACATTTGTGGTTTTCCTGTCGTGACCGCCTAATGCCCGACCCGCGAAGAACTCAAACCGACCTATGCCGGTCGACAGTCCACCGGTCTCACCGCCCTGCCCGTACCCGTGGGTCAACACGGTTTCGCCGCAATGGCGGTCACCGGATTGCCTGGTGACCGCCATTGCGGCGAAACGACTACCGCACCCGAGGGGGCTACTTCTTGCCGGTGGGCTTCCCGTCCCCGGAGTCGGAGGAGAGCGCGGCGATGAAGGCCTCCTGCGGGACCTCCACCCGGCCCACCATCTTCATCCGCTTCTTGCCTTCCTTCTGCTTCTCCAGCAGCTTGCGCTTGCGGCTGATGTCACCGCCGTAGCACTTGGCGAGCACGTCCTTGCGGATCGCCCGGATGGTCTCCCGGGCGATGACCCGGCTGCCGATGGCGGCCTGGATCGGCACCTCGAACTGCTGGCGCGGGATCAGGTTGCGCAGCTTCGCGGCGATCGTGGTGCCGTAGGCGTACGCCTTGTCCTTGTGCACGATGGCACTGAACGCGTCCACCGGCTCGCCGTGCAGCAGGATGTCGACCTTCACCAGGTCGGACGCCTGCTCGTCGGTGGGCTCGTAGTCAAGCGAGGCGTAGCCCTTGGTGCGGCTCTTGAGCTGGTCGAAGAAGTCGAAGATGATCTCCGCCAGCGGCAGCGTGTAGCGCAGCTCCACCCGGTCGGCGGAGAGATACTCCATGCCGAGCAGGCTGCCCCGACGGCTCTGGCACAGCTCCATCACCGCACCGACGTAGTCGTTCGGGGTCAGCACACTGGCCCGCACCGTCGGCTCGTACACCTCGGCGATCTTGCCGGTGGGGTACTCGCTCGGGTTGGTGACCACGACCTCCTGGCCGTCCTCGGAGATGGCCCGGTAGACCACGTTCGGCGCGGTGGAGATCAGATCCAGGTTGAACTCCCGCTCCAGCCGCTCGCCGATGATCTCCAGGTGCAGCAGGCCGAGAAAGCCGCAGCGGAACCCGAAGCCGAGCGCACCGGAGGTCTCCGGCTCGTAGGTCAGTGCGGCGTCGTTGAGCTTGAGCTTGTCCAGTGCGTCGCGCAGGGCCGGGTAGTCCGAGCCGTCGATCGGGTAGAGGCCCGAGTAGACCATCGGCTTCGGGTCCTTGTAGCCGCCGAGCGGCTCGGCCGCCGGGCGCCCGTTGATGGTGACCGTGTCACCGACCCGGGACTGGCGGACGTCCTTCACACCGGTGATCAGGTAGCCGACCTCGCCGACGCCGAGCGCATCGGACTTCACCATCTCCGGCGAGATGACGCCGATCTCCAGCAACTCGTGCACCGCGCCGGTGGACATCATCTTGATCCGGTCGCGGGCGCTGATCCGCCCGTCGATCACCCGGACATAGGTGACCACGCCCCGGTAGACGTCGTACACCGAGTCGAAGATCATCGCGCGGGCCGGCGCGTCGGCGTCACCGACCGGCGGGACGAACTGCCGGACGATCTCGTCGAGCAGGTGCGGCACACCCTCACCGGTCTTGCCGGAGACCTTGATGCAGTCCGCCGGGTCACCGCCGATCAGGTGGGCCAGTTCCTCGGCGTACTTCTCCGGCTGGGCGGCCGGCAAGTCGATCTTGTTGAGCACCGGGATGATGTGCAGGTCGTTCTCAAGGGCGAGATACAGGTTGGCCAGGGTCTGCGCCTCGATGCCCTGGGCGGCGTCGACAAGCAGGATCGCGCCCTCGCAGGCGGCCAGCGAGCGGGACACCTCGTAGGTGAAGTCGACGTGCCCCGGGGTGTCGATCATGTTGAGCACGGCCTGCTCGCCGGCCCGCTCACCATCGCGGATGGTCCACGGCATCCGTACGGCCTGGCTCTTGATCGTGATGCCGCGCTCGCGCTCGATGTCCATCCGGTCGAGGTACTGCGCACGCATCTGCCGAGGGTCGACCACGCCGGTGAGCTGCAACATCCGGTCGGCCAGGGTCGACTTCCCATGGTCGATGTGAGCGATGATGCAGAAGTTCCTGATCCGCGCCGGGTCGGTGGCACCAGGAGCGTTCGCGCCGGTATCGAGCGTCGGTGGCACAGCGGTCCGTTCTGGTCGGCTGACGTGAGCAGGCCGGCTCGTGCCGGCCCCCTCTATGCTCCCACGTCCCCGCCGAGCGTCGGCCGGGCGTCCGTCACTCCTGTGGCGGCTCCACGAACAGGGCCGCGAGCTTGGGCAACCGACGCCGGGCCTCGTCGGCGTCGTCGAAGTCCCAGAAGTCGTTCAGGTCGGGCACCGGCGGCGATTCGCGGTCGGTGGGGAGTTCGGTCGCGGTCGCCTTGCGGTACGCGTCCCACGGCACCGCCAGCATGTCCTCGCACTCGAACTCCTCGCCGCTGAGCGAGGCGGACCGCACCCGCGGCAGGTCGGCCAGCGAGTCCGGCTCGGCCACCGCGCGGGCGAAGACCTCCCGGCCCTGTGCCATCAACCAGCCCCGGAAATACTCGAAGCCGTCGTCGGAGGCACCGCCGTTGATCAGGTACGCCGCACCCCAGAGGTCGACCCGGTAGGAGGCGGTGAGGACGCGCTGTTGGTGGCGGGCGTACCCGATGATCTCCTCGGGGTCGCGGGCCGCGAGCAGCGCGACCGCCCGAGCGGCGATGGCGTCCGGCTCTCCCCCACCGGACCGGGCGCTGTCGATCAACTGCCAGAACTCGTCGGTCCTCATGGCCTGGCAGTCTGGCAGACGCCGCCACCACCACCGCACGGCGCGCGGACGCCACGCGCGGTTGCCGGCCACCCTTGCGTGGTCGCTCCCCGGCCGCGCCGGCCGGCCGCGCCGCGCCCCTCGGTAGCCGGGCCGCGCGGTGGCGCTGCCGCCGGGGCAGCATGGTGGGGTGAGCAACCCGTCTGCGTCGCCCGTGTCGTACCACGCCACCGCCCAGCGGCCCGGCTGGGCGGCCCTGCCGGCGGCGGTCCGGGCCGCGTTGTCGGCCCGCCTCGGCACGCCGGTGGTCCAGGCCCGGGTCGCCACCGCCGGGTTCACCCGGGGTTTCGCCGCGGTGCTGCGCACCGCCGACGGCGGCAGCGCATTCGTCAAGGCCGCGGCCCGCGCCGAGCAGCCACACCTGGTCGACTGGTACGCCCGGGAGGCCGCCATCCTCACCCGGCTACCCGCCGGGCTGCCCGTTCCACGACTGCGCTGGACGCTGTGGGAGGCGGGCTGGTACGCGCTCTGCCTCGACCCGGTCGACGGGCACACACCCCGACTGCCGTGGGACCCGACGGAGTTGGACGCCACCCTCGCCGGGTTCGTCGACATCGCCGCCGCGCTCGCCGAGCCGCCGACCGAACTCGCCGACCTCGGGCTGCCCCGCCTCGCCGACCTGGCCCGCGAGGACATCCTCTGGTGGGGCGAGGTGGCCGCCGGCCGGGAAGCGGCACCACCGCTACCCGCACCGGTGGCGGGCCGGCTGGCCGAACTGGTCGCGCTGGAGTCGAAACTGCCCGGGTACGCCGCCGGGACGACCGGCCTGACCCACGGTGACCTGCGGGTGGACAACATCCTGATCGGTGCCGACGCGACCGCCTGGTTCTGCGACTGGACCTGGCTGTGTCACGGACCGGCCTGGTTCGACCTGGCCGGGCTGTTGATCACCGGGTACGCCAGCGGACTGGACGTGGACACCCGTTTCGCCGCCCACCCGGCCGCCGCCGACGCGCCGGCCGACGCCCTGGACGTGACCCTGGCCGCCCTGGCCGGCTACCACCTGACAGCCGCCGCCTCTCCCCCACCGACCGCGTCGGCCCAGCTACCCGCCCACCAGCGGTGGACCGGCGAGCAGGCGCTGGCCTGGCTGGCCCGCCGCCAGGCGTGGACCTGACTGGTCGGGTGCCGTTTTGGCTCGTCCGAGCCGACCTGGTAACCTGGCTCTTCGCGCAGCGATGACGCATGCTCGTCGCGCGCACAAGCTGACCAACCCGAGCTATCAAGACGAGGCTGTCGCGTGGCGAACATCAAGTCCCAGATCAAGCGCAACCGGCAGAACGAGAAGCGCCGGCTGCGTAACAAGTCGGTCAAGTCGTCGCTGAAGACCGCCATCCGCAAGTTCCACGAGGCTGCGGAGGCCGGTGACGCCGAGAAGGCCACCGCGCTGATGCAGGACGCCTCCCGGAAGCTGGACAAGGCGGCCAGCAAGGGCGTCATCCACGCCAACCAGGCGGCGAACCGCAAGTCGGCGATCGCCAAGCGCGTGGCGTCGCTCGCCTCCTGAGCCAGCGACCGCTGACCTGACGTAAGCCCCGGGGCACTGCCCTGGGGCTTACTCTCGTCATCCACCCGCTCCGGTTATCCACCCGCTCTCGTCGTCCACCCGTCGACTGGCCGGGCTTACTCTCGCCTGCCTGCTGACCGGCCGGACGCTGCGTCGGTGTCGTCGGCGGGTTTGACGCTGTCCGCCGGCCCGACCCGGACCACCACACCGGGCACGCTGTGCGGCAGCCAGTCGACCTGGGCCCGCCCCACGACCGGTTCCACCTGCCGCCGGAACCGGTCGCGTTCCTGCTCGGGCACGGCGGCCGCCGAACGGACCACCATCGCGACCACCAGGTCGTTGAGCTTGACCATGACGGCCACCGCCGTCGGCAGCACCACGATCGCCCACCACTTGACCAGTTCGGCGAGGACGAGCAGGGTCGCCAACGCGATCGCACCCTCGAAGAACAGGAAGCAGAGCACCCCACCCGGATTGACGAAACGCAGCCTCAGCGCCCGGGCGTAGAACGGGCGGTACCGCTGCTCGTCCGCCGGGATCGTGGCCCACGAGCCACGGGAGGCTCCGCTCATCTGCTGCCGTCCCGCCGCGCGGCGGCCACTGAGAAGACGGCCCGTTCCAGCGCGTACGCCCGGTCGTCCGAGCCGCCCTTGACCGCCGCGTTGCACTCGGCCGCCGCCTGCATCGCCTGGACCAGCCCCTCGGGCGTCCAACCACGTGCCTGCCGCTGGGCCCGTTCGACCTTCCACGGCGGCATGCCCAGGCTGCTCGCCAGTTGATAGGGGCTGCCCCTCCCGGCGGAGGCGACCCGGGCGACGGTGCGGATCCCGTCGGCGAGCGCATCGGCGATCGGCACCGGGTCCACCCCGACGTGCAGGGCCCACCGCAGTGCCTCCAGCGCACCCGGCAGGTCACCGACCATGGTGGCGTCGGCCACGGTGAAGCCACTCACCTCCACCCGGCCCCGGTAGTAACGGGCCACGGTGTCGGCGCCGATCCGACCGTCGGTGTCGGCGATCAGCTGTGCGCAGGCCGCGGCGAGCTCCCGCAGGTCGTTGCCGACCGCGGCGATCAACGCCTCGGCGGCGTCGTCGGTGCACCGCCCACCGGCCCGACGGAACTCGTCCCGGACGAAGGCCACCCGGTCACGGTGCCCCTTCAGCTTGGCCGCCGGCATGATGTGGGCACCGGCCGCCTTCAGGCCGTCGGCGAACGCCTTGCCCTTGGCCGCACCGAGATGCTGCACGATCAGCTGCACGTCCGGGTCGGGATTCTTCGCGTACGCCAGCAGGGCCGCGACCAGATCCTTGCGGGCGTCCTGACCGGAACGCAGCACCAGCACCCGGCGACCGCCGAACAGCGACGGGCTGAGCATCTCGTCGATCTCGCCGACACTGAGCTGACCAGCCTGGTATTCGCGGACGTCTACGTCCGGGTCGGCGGCCCGTGCGGTGGCGACGGTTTCGGCCACCGCACGCGTGGCGAGCAGCTCCTCGTCACCGAGGACGAGCACAATAGGAGCGGCACTGGCGGCGGTCACGCCGCCCATATTCGCACGCTCAGCGGCCCGGTCCAGTCCGGTCGGCCGCACCGCACGGGCGGACCCCGCACACAGCGCAAATCCAGACATATATCTAATTTGCCGCTAATCTCCATAAATTGGGGTCTATTCCCTGGTCGATGATGAACCTGCTTCACGGGGTGGACCGACTCAGGTCGACACCGCCCAGCACCACGGCCAGCCCGGACGCGGCGAGCACCACCGCCACGTCCCCGTCGATGTCGGTACGCAACACCCGCGCTCCGCCTCGGGACAACCGGGCCAGCACCGCGTCGCTCGGATGCCCGTAGGTGTTGCCCGCACCCACCGGCACCAGCGCGACCGCCGGTGCGATCGCGTCCAGGAAGGCTGCGTCCTGGAACGCGCTGCCGTGGTGGGCAACCTTCAGCACGTCGGCCCGCAGCCGGTGTACGGGCAACCGTTCCCGCAGTGCCTGCTGCTCCTCGGTCTCGGCGTCGCCGGTGAGCATGATCCGCACCCCGGCCACCGTGGCGAGCAGCACCAGCGAGTTGTTGTTCGGATCCGACCGGGTTCCCCGCATCGGGTAGGGCGGGCCGACGACGAGCAGGTCGACCGCGCCAGCCTGGTACCGCCACCCGGCCGCCACCGGCACTACCGGGGTGCCGTGGGTGGCGGCGGTGTCGTGGACCTGGTTCCGCCCGGTTGCCGGCTCCGGCCACTGCGGAGTCGACACCAGGTCGACCCGCCGCCCCCGGAACACCCCCGCCACACCAGCGGTGTGGTCGGCGTGGAAGTGGCTGACCACAAGCAACGGCACCCGGCGCACGTCGAGCCGGCGCAGACAGGCGTCCGCCGCCCCCGGATCCGGGCCGGTGTCGATGACGACCGCCCGCCCGGGCGCCACCGGCAACACCACCGTGTCACCCTGACCGACGGCGCAGACCGCGATGACCCAACCCTTCGGCGGCCAGCCCGGCGCGATCACCCGCACCGGCACGGTGCCGAGCATCACCGCGACCGTGCCCACCGCGACCAGGCGGCGCACCACCGGCCGCCGGGCGGCGACCAACAGGGCCACGGTCAGCCCCGCCAGCAGCAACGCCCCGGTCACTCCGCCCGGCCAGGGCAGGTTCCCCATCGGCATGCGTGCGCCGTACCGGGCGACCAGCACCAACCACCACGCCGGCCAGTGCGCCAGCCAGGCCGCGATCTCGGCACCGAACGGCCAGACCGGCGACACCGTCGCGGCCACCACACCGAGCACGGTGGCCGGGGCGATCGCCGGCACCACGAGCAGGTTCGCCGGCACCGCGACCAGGCTGACGGTGCCCGACAGGCCGGCGATCACCGGCGAACAGGCCAACTGCGCGGCAGCCGGCACCGCCAGCGCCTCGGCCGCCCCCGGAGGTACGCCCCGCCGCCGCAGCCCGTCGCGCCACCGTGGCGCGAGCAGCAACAGACCGCCGGTGGCCATCACCGACAACGCGAAGCCGGGGTCCCCGGCCAGATCCGGGTCGACAAGCACCAACACCGCCACGGCGGCGGCCAGCGCCGGTACCGCTGCTCGGGGGCGGCCGGCGGCCAGCGCGGCGAGCCCGATCGCACCCATGGTGGCCGCCCGGACCACGCTCGGCGAGGGACGCACCAGGATCACGAAGCCCACGAGTGCCAGCCCGCAGAGCACGGCGGCCAGGGTGGGGCCGGCCCGCGCCCAGCGGGCCACCAGCAACACCGCCCCGGCGATGATCGCGACATTGGAACCGGATACCGCATTGAGATGCGTCATTCCGGTGGCGCGGAAGTCCTCCTCGACCGCGTCGGGCAGCCGGCTCGTGTCGCCGACCACCAGCCCGGGCAGCAGGCCACCGGGCTCGTCCGGCAACGGCGCACACGCCTGCTGCAGACCGGCACGCAGCCGACCGGCGACCCGCTGCAGCGCCGAGGGTGTCCCGAGCCGGTCGGGCGGGCCGGCGGCCAGCAGCACGGCGGCGGTCAGATCACCACCGCGCGGTTCGGTCAACCGCCCCTCGGCGGTGAGCCGTTGCCCGGGCAGCAGGTGCCGCCAGGCCGGATCGTCGGTGAGCACCAGCACGCGGGCCGGTACGGCCACCCGCTGCCCCTCCGGGCCGGTGACGTTCACCAGTTTGGCCCGTACCAGCAGGGTGGGCGGGCGACCCACGATGCCACCGCGTACCGGCCGTGGATCGTCCCGGACGACCAGTTCGGCGGTGACCTGGGCCCGGTCGTCGACAAGTGCGCGGATCGGCTCGGCGTCGCGTACGGCCAGCCGGGCCGAGGTCGCGGCGCCACCGCAGACGACGCCGATCAGTACCGACACCACGATCCAGCCGTATCGGCGTGCGACCGTGCCGGGACGGCCGGCCACCCCGATCAGGTGCAGTGCCACCAGCACGGCCAGACCGGCCGCGACGGCGGCCACCAGCAACGCCCGCCCGGCGTCGACGTGCAGCCCGACCAGGGCGGTCAGCCAGGCTGCCACGGCCAGCCCAGCCAGCCGGAGATCGGGGATCTGGGCACCGTCCAGGCCGACGATCGCCCCGGCAGCGCCGAAGGTGCCGTCGCCCGAGCGCCTCAGCTCGGCCACCGCCGAGGTACGCCGGGACGAGGGTGCCCCGTCCGTCGTCACACCGTCACCAGGTCTTTGAGTTCCTCGTACCGTGCGTCGCCGATGCCGTTGACCTGGCGTAGATCGCTGACGGACCGGAAGCCGCCGTGCTCGTCGCGGTGCTCGATGATGCGTCGGGCCAGCACCGGCCCGACCCCGGGCAGCGTTTCCAGTTGGGGCTGGCTCGCGGTGTTGAGATTGAGCCGGCCACCCGGGGCCGCGCCCGCCGCCGGGTCGGCACCTGGCGCGGCCCCCACCGCCGGGGTGGCCGCCGCCACGCCGACCAGGATCAACTCGCCGTCGGCGACCTTGCGGGCCGGGTTGAGCATGGCCACGTCCACTCCGGGCAACGCTCCGCCGGCTGCCTCGACGGCATCGGCGACCCGCGCACCGGCCGGCAGTCGCACCAGTCCGGGACGCCGGACCTTGCCCGCCACCGCGACCACCACCTCGCCGGTCGCCTCACCGGTCGCCCCGTCGGCCTGCTCGTCTCCCGAACTGTCGGACGGGACCGCGGTGGGTGCGCCGGTTACCGCGCTGACCGGTTCGACCTGTGGTCGGGAGCGCCAGGTCCAGCCGGCGGCACCGAGCACCACCAGGACCGCGACCACGGCCAGTGCCCGAACCCCCCGCCGGCCCGGATCGAAGGCCCCCGGCCCCGGCAACCGCGACGCCGACGCGACCTCGGCCGCGTCGAGCCCGGACCGCGAATCGGTCGACTCCGGCCCGACCGACGGCCCCGGATCAACCCACCCCGGCCCAGTCAGCCGGGCAGGCCCGACCATGGATGGCCCGGCCACGGTCGGCGGGAGGGGGTTCCGGTCGATGGTGGCGGGGCGGACGGGCAGCGGTACCGTCGGCCAGTCCAGCGGCGTGGAGGCCGCCACCGACGCCGAACGAGGGCCGCGCAGGCGGAACTCGGGCATGCCTGAGTCCTCGGATTCCGGCTCGGCCGCAGGTGCGTCGGGCACCACCGGTGCGTCAGCAGCGTGTTCGGCCGCGTCGGGCATGAGTCGCCACAGGCGCGCCCGTACCGCCGTCTCCTCGTCGTTGGACACCGCGCGAGGCTAGGACGATCGGGCCGGTGCCCGTTGGCCACGAACGCTTCGCTGTGGACAACCAGCGCCCTGTGGACAACGCCCTGATCATGCCCTCGATGTGCTAGTGCCTAGGCCGACTCCGGGTCGAGGCCGAGCACGCTGCGCCCACCGTCGACCGGCAGGATCACGCCGTTGACGAAGCCGGCGGCCGGCGACAACAGATACGCCACCGCCCCCGCCACGTCCTGCGGCTGTCCGATCCTGCCCACCGGGTGCAGCCGGGCCAGCTCCGCCTCGATCCGTTGCACCTCACCGGCGTCCTGGCCGGCGAGGAACGCCTCGTGCCGCTCGGTCGTCACCGAGCCCAGCGCGACGGCGTTGCTGCGGATGCCGTACCTGCCGTACTCGACCGCGAGCGCCCGGGTCAGTCCTTCCACGGCGGCCTTCGCGGTGGCGTACGGCAGGCAGCCCGGCACGGGGCGGCTCGCCTGGTGGGAGGAGACGTTCACGATCGCGCCAGGGGTCTCGGCGGCGAGGAAACGCCGTACGGCGGTGGCCGCCCCGACCACGGCGGGCCGCAGGTTGCGCGTGATCAGGTCGAACACCTCGCCCACCGGGGCGTCATGCACGGAGGCGTCCCGGAACACCGCGGCGTTGTTCACCCATCCGGTGAGCGGCTGGTGCCGTTCCGCCAGGTCGGCGGCCCGGCCTGTGACCGCCTCGTCGGCGGCGTCGCCCACCACGGCGGTCAGGCGGTCCGCGTGGGGATGCCCGGGCACCCAGGACACCACATCGGCATCCCGCTCGATCACGACCACGGTCTCACCACCGGCGAGCAGGTGCTCGACGATCCCCCGTCCGATCCCCCGCCCGCCGCCGGTCACCACACAGGACATCCGCCACCCCGTTCACGCTTCACGGTCGTCGGTGGATCACCACGCAGGCCAGGCCGGGGCCGACGTGGGCGGCGACGGCCGCACCGGCCTCGGTGACGTACGTGTCGTGAAGTCGGTCGCCGAGCCGAGCCGTCAGCGCACCGAGCAGATCCTCGGCGCGTTGCGGCGCGGCGAGGTGGTGGACGGCGAGATCCACCTGTGCGTCGCCGGCCGCCTCGACGGCCAGGTCGACCAGGCGCGCCACCCCTCGACTGGCGGTACGCACCTTGTCCTTCAGCACGATGCCGCCGTCGGGCATGTGCAGGATCGGTTTGACCGACAGTGCCGTGCCGAGCAGCGCCTCAGCCGCGTTGATCCGGCCGCCCCGTCGCAGCAACTCCAGCGTGTCGACGTAGAAGAAGGTTGCGGTACGCCCCGCCGCGTCGACGGCCTCGGCGCGTACGCCTGCCAGGTCTACGCCCTGCGCGGCGGCCCGGGCCGCAGCGAGGTTCGCAAAGCCGAGGCCCATGCCGCAGGAGCGGCTGTCCACCACCGTCACCTGCCCGCCGAACTGGGCCGCCGCCAACTCGGCGGCCTCGACGGTGCCGGAGAGCGCGGCCGACAGGTGCACCGAGACGATCCCTTCCGCGCCGGCCTCCAGCAGGCTGCGGTAGGTGCGGGTGAACTGTTCGGGCGACGGGCGGGAGGTGCTCACCGAGACCCGTCGCGCACTCAGGGCCCGGGTGGCGTCGGCGGGGAAGACCTGCACTCCCTCCAGCCCTTCGACGCCGTTGAGCACCACGGTCAGCGGCACCACGGTCAGTCGGTGCGCCAGCACCAGTTCCGGTGGCAGATAGGTGGTGGAGTCGGTCACGACCGCGACGGGCATGCCGGCACCGTAGCGGATCATCCCCGCCCCCACCCCCACCGGTTCAACCCCGAAACCCTCCGTGGGCCCCGAACCACCTGGTTGATCAAGAGGTTTGCGTCACCGATCGACGCGACCACGACGCAAACCTCTTGATCAACTGCTCAGGCGGCGGCGCCGGCGGTGCGGTTCAGACGGGTTCGGTGGGGGGTGTGGTGATCGGGCCCACGTTGTGGGCGCGCAGGTGCCAGCCCTGTTCGGGGTGGTGGCGTAGTTCGGTCCAGTGGCAGTTGCGCAGGGGGCCGACGGTACGCAGCACGGCATGGTCCCAGCCCAGCAGGTGCCCGCAGCCCTGGCGCGCCGCGCCGCCGTGGGTCGCAACGACGATCGTGCCACCGGCCATCTCGTCGGCGATCTCGTGCAGGGCGGTGCCGATCCGCTTGCCCAACTCGTCGAGGGGTTCGACGTCCGCGCCGGGTGCCGGGTCACCGGCTCGCCAACGGGCGTACTCGTCGGGGAACTGTGCGGCGACCTCGGTGAGCAGCAGCCCCTGCCAATTGCCGAAGTGGCGTTCCCGCAGCCGGGCGTCGGAGCGTACCGGCAGGCCGGTGAGCGCGGCCAGCGCGGCGGCGGTGTCCGCCGCGCGGCTCAGGTCGCTGGCGACGATCGCGTCCGGGCGCAGCGCCGCGAGCAACGGTGCGGCCTCGCGGGCCTGCTCCCGGCCGAGATCGTTGAGGGGGATGTCGGTCTGCCCCTGCACCCGGCTGGCGGCGTTCCAGTCGGTGTTGCCGTGCCGCCAGATCAGCAGCCGGGTCACTCGCCCGATCCGGCGGCGGCCTCGGCGCGAGCCAGGTCCCGGTCGACGAACGGGATGGTCGGGCAGTCCTTCCAGAGCCGGTCGAGGGCGTAGAACTCGCGCTCCTCGGTGTGCTGGACGTGCACCACGATGTCGACGTAGTCGAGCAGCACCCAGCGCCCGCCGCGCTCACCCTCGCGCCGAATCGGCTTCGCCTTCTCCGGCAGGTTGAGCAGGGCTTCCTCGATGGCGTCGACGATGGCCAGCACCTGCCGCTCGTTCGACGCTGCGGCGAGCACGAACGCGTCGGTGATGGCGAGCTGGTCACCCACGTCGATGATGACGATGTCCTGAGCCTTCTTGTCCGCCGCCGCCTGGGCTGCGGCGATCGCCAGCTCGTGAGCGCGCTCGGAAACTGTCACCGTTCTCCTTCGATCAACCGTGCGATACCCAAGCCTCTCACACGGCCCGCGAGTGCGACCCGCCAGTTTCAGCCCGGAATCGGCATTATCTATCGCATAAGTGGACGTATCACTGCTGATAGAGACGCCGTTTCGCGATGTACTGCACCACACCGTCCGGCACCAGATACCAGACCGGCTCACCGCGGGCGACCCGCGCCCGACAATCGGTGGAGGATATCGCCATCGCCGGCACCTGGACCAGGCTGACCGTGTCGGCGGGCAGGTGAGCGTCGGACAATGCGAATCCCGGTCGGGTCACCCCGATGAAGTGGGCGAGTTCGAAGATCTCGTCGAGGTTCTTCCAGCTCAGGATGCGTTCCAGCGCGTCCGCACCGGTGATGAAGAACAGTTGCGCCTTGGGCCCGTACATCGCGTGCAGGTCCCGCAGGGTGTCGACCGTGTAGGTCGGGCCGCCCCGGTCGATGTCCACTCGACTGACCTGAAAGCGCGGATTGGAGGCGGTGGCGACCACGGTCATGAGGTAACGGTCCTCGGCCGAACTGACCGGAAGATCCGCCTTCTGCCACGGTTCGCCGGTCGGCACGAAAATCACTTCGTCCAGCCCGAACCGGTCCGCGACCTCACTGGCGGCCACCAGGTGCCCGTGATGGATCGGATCGAAGGTGCCGCCCATGATCCCGATCCGCCGGTTGTCTTCCGTCACCCCATGATCGTAGTCCGAGCCGGCCTCATTTCAGGCCGGGCATGACGGACAGCTCACGTCCCGCCACGCAGATCAGGCAGTGGTGGCAGCCACCGCCGTCCGCGCCACCAGGGCACGACGCAGGTCGTCGTCGGCGTCGGTGATCACCCGGCGCAGGCCGGGCGTGAGGTCATCCCGGGACAGCAGCGCCGCGGCCGCCTCCCGGGTGGGCTGCGCCACCGCGTAGCGGGGGAAGGCGAGCTTCGCCACCTCGTCGGCCACCCAGGGCGTACGCAGCCGCGCCATGGCGGGCATGTCGGCGAAGAAACGCGGCACGTACTCGGCGGTCAGCTCGGCCTGCTCGGGCTGCCAGAAGCCGGTTGCGGTCGCCTCGATCAGCCGGTTGGAGACCGTGGTGTCGGTCACGATCATCTCCCATGCGGCCTGCTTGGCTGCCGGATCCGGCAACGCGGCTCGGCACCGCGCGGCATGCTCGGCACCTGCGGCGCTCCGATCGGCCGTCGCCTCCGCCTCGATCTCGGCCGCACCCGCCGCACCGAGCACCACCAGCCGACCCAGGATCTTCCAGCGCAACTCGGTGTCGATCGCCAGACCGTCCGGGACACCTCGGCCGTCGAGCCAGCCGGTGAGCAGGGCGGCGTCGGTGGTCGCGGCGATCCGGCCCCGCGCCGCGGCCAGCTGCATGGACCCGCCGGCGAGAGCGGTGTCGAGCATCCGCCGGCAGGCTTTGTCGATCACCGCCAGGGCGGTCTGCCGCATCGACGGATCGAGGTAACGGTCGACAAGCGAACGGCTCAGGGCCAGCACGTCCTCGGCGATGATCACCTCGGTCTCGGTGGGCAGCGCCTCCCCGATCAGCTCCACCACCGCCATGACCGGCCGCTCACCGTCGGTCGCCGCGTCCAGCGCCTCGCCCCACAGCAGAGCGCGGGCCAACGGGTCGGTCAGCCGGGGAAGCAGCAGCGGCACCGCGTCGAACGAGGCGGGATCGAGACGGATCTTGGCGAAGGTGAGATCGCCGTCGTTGGGCAGCAGGACGGCCGACGCCGGCTCACCGGCCAACCGGTCGAGCACCGTCCGGCCACCGTCGGTGCTCGGATCCAGGTCGACCTCGAAGCGGTCGGCGCTGCCGTCGACGGCGTACCGTCCCACGCCGATGCGGTGCGGGCGCAGCACCGGATGCGTCGACGGCGCGGTCTGCAGGACCGCCACCTCCCGGTACCGGCCGTCGGCGTCCAGGGCCACCTCGGCCCGCAACGTGTTGACCTGGGCGGCACGCAACCACGCCTGCGCCCAACCGGCCAGGTCCCGCCCGCTCGCCGAGCCGAGGCTGGCGAGGAGATCGGCCAGGGTGGCGTTGCCGAACCGGTGGCGGGAGAAGTGGTCGTTCAGCCCGGCCAGGAAGGGCTCGTCGCCCAGCCACGCCACCAGTTGCCGCAGCACACTGGCACCCTTGGCGTACGAGATGCCGTCGAAGTTGAGCAGCGCCTCTGCCGCGTCGGACAGCTCGTCCGGAGCCACCGGATGGGTGGAGGGACGCTGGTCTGCCGCGTACCCCCACGCCTTGCGGCGCATGGCGAACGTCGTCCATGCCTGGTCGAACCGGGTGGCCTCGGCGGTGACCCGGGTGCCGAGGTATTCCGCGAACGACTCGTTGAGCCACAGGTCGTCCCACCACCGCATGGTGACCAGGTTGCCGAACCACATGTGGGCCATCTCGTGGGCGATGGTGGTGGCCCGCAGCTCCCGCTGGGTGTCGGTGACCGCGGATCGGAAGACGTAGTCGTCGCGGAAGGTGACCAGCCCGGGATTCTCCATGGCACCGGCGTTGAACTCCGGCACGAACGCCTGGTCGTACTTGCCGAACGGGTAGCGCTCGTCGAACAGCCTGTGGAAGCGGTCCAGGCACTGCTTGGTGACGGTGAAGATCTCCTCGGCGTCGGCGTCCAGGTGCTCGGCCAGGGAACGCCGGCAGTAGATGCCGAGCGGAACGCCGTCGTGCTCGTCGCGACGGACGTGCCAGGGCCCGGCGATCAGGCTGAACAGGTAGGTCGAGATCGGCAGGGTGGGGGCGAACTCCCAGCGCCCCGGCCCGGGCTGGGCGGCCAGGTCGGCGTTCGCCGCGACCGTCCAGTGTGGCGGTGCGGTGACCGAGAGGGTCACCGGGGCCTTCAGGTCGGGCTGGTCGAAGGCGGCGAAGATGCGCTGCACGTCGTCCAGGAAGGACATGGCGTAGAGGTAGGTCTCCCCGTCGGCCGGGTCGACGAACCGGTGCAGTCCTTCGCCAGTGTTGGTGTACGCCATCTCCGCCTCGACGGTCAGCGTGTTCTCCTCGACCAACCCGGTCAGGGCCAGCCGGTTGTCGTCCAGCGCGGCCGGATCGAGGTCGACGCCGTTGAGGCGTACGGCCAGCAGTTCCGCGGGCTTGACCTCGGCGAAGGTCTCGGTGCCGGTGGCGGTGAACCGGATCGTGACCTGCGACCGGAACCGCTCGCCGCCCCCGGTCAGGTCGAGATCCACGTGGTACGACTCGACGGCGATCGACGCGCCACGCGCGGTCGACTCTGCACGGCTCAGGCTCGGCATCCGCTTATCCTGCCGGATGGGGTCGCACGGAGCGCCCCCACCCACCGACGCTGGAGGACTGGACCATGACAACGCACCCCAAGGGCGACTTCGACCTCTCCCGGGCGGTCTGGCAGCGTGCCGAGGGGGACACCTCCGAGGCCGCCGTGGAGGTCGCCTTCGTCGACGACCTGATCGGCATGCGCAACTCCGCCGAGCCGGACGGCCCGGTGCTGGTGTTCACCCAGGCCGAGTGGGACGCCTTCGTCGCGGGCGCCCAGGACGGCGAGTTCGACCTCGACTGACCGGCGGGACCCACCGCCCCGGTCGGCGGGCCCGACCCCGCCGTGCCGGACCGGGGCGCTCCCTCAGGCGACATCGCCATCACCCCACCCCAACCCACCCGGCCCCGGCGCGTGATGGAACCCCGGATGGCCGGCGACGTCGACGCAGCGCTCGCCGTCGGGGCCGACCGCCCCGCAGAACAGCCGCTCGGCCCGCCGCCAGTCCTCGGCCGGGGACACCGCAGCCGCCCCGAGCGCCACCTCGGCCCGCAACACGCTAAGCGCCTCCGCGTATCCGACCGCCGTTTCCCGGGCGGTCGCCAGATCAGGCGCGGTGAAGCCGAGGTGCGCGGTGAAGCACCGATCCGGCCGGACCACCCGCCGAGGCGGCCCGATCAGTGGTGGGTCGCCGCCACCACACAGCGCCCCGGCCATCCACCGCCGCCAGTGTGCCGGCCTGTTGTCCCGCATGCGTCCTCCCCCGCGTGCCCGCCGGCACACTTGCCGCACCCCGCCCCGCCGACGCTCCGCCGCAAGCCGGCCGGCCGACGCGGTGCGCACCGCCCGGGTGGGCGGCGTCGCCGACGCTGACCGCAGTCAACCAGGAACGTCTGCTCCCGGGAGGGGCCAGCTGGCCCACACTGCCGAATCGGCAACGGCCCACCTGGTGACGCCGGGGCCGCAGCCCCGGCGCGTCAGGCGTCAGGCCGGGTGCAACACCGTCCGCAGGCACCCGTCCTGCTTCTTCTCGAAGATCTCGTAGCCGCGGGCGCCCTCCTCCAGCGACATCGGATGGGTGGCCAGGTAAGCGGGATCGATCTCCCCGGCGACGAGCCGCTCCAGCAGCATCGGGATGTACCGCTGGGCGTGCATCTGCCCCATCCGCAGCACCAGGGCCTTGTTCATCGCCGCACCCAGCGGGAACTTGTCCACGAAGCCCGCGTAGACGCCGACGATGCTGACCGTGCCGCCTTTGCGTGCCGCCAGGATGGCCTGCCGGACCGACGTCGGCCGGTCCAGCTGCGTCCGGGTGGCCTGCTTCGCCCGGTCGTACGCGTACGCCGGGCCGACGTCGTGCGCCTCCATGCCGACCGCCTCGATGCAGGCGTCCGGTCCACGGCCGGCGGTCATCTCGCGCAGCGCCTCCAGCACGTCGGTCTCGGCGTAGTTGACCGTCTCCACACCGAGCCGGTCGGCGGCGGTGGCCAGCCGTTCCGGCAGCCGGTCCACCATGATGACCCGCTCGGCGCCGAGCAACTGGGCGGCGCGGGCGGCCATCTGACCTACTCCCCCGGCGCCCCACACCGCGACCACCTCGCCGCCGGTCAGGCCACAGAAGTCCGCGGCCATCCAACCGGTGGGCAGCGCGTCGGAGGCGAAGACCACGGAGTCGTCCGGTACGCCGTCGGGCACCTTGAACGCACCGATGTCACCGAACGGCACCCGGACGTACTCGGCGTGGCTGCCGGAGTAGCCACCGGCGGCGTGCGAGTAGCCGAGGATGCCGGCCGGTGAATGGCCCCACAGCTTCTCGGTGAACACCGGCTGCGGGTTGGAGTTGTCGCACAACGAGTACTGCTCGGTCCGGCAGTACCAGCAGCCGCCGCAGGCCACCACCGAGCCGACCACCACCCGGTCGCCGACGGCGATCCGTCGTACGCCCGGCCCGGTCTCCACCACCTCGCCCATGAACTCGTGGCCGAGGATGTCCCCCTCCCGCATGGCGGGCAAAAACCCGTTGATCAGGTGCAGGTCGGAGCCGCAGACGCTGCTGGCCCGCACCTTGACGATGATGTCCCCGTCCGCGCGTACCGTCGGCTCCGGCACGTCGCGCACCTTGAGTTTGCCGACTCCTTCCCAGCACAGCGCCCTCATGCCCGTCCTCCCGCCGACAGCCGCTCACGCACCTTGTCGGTGGCGCGCTCCTGCATCCGGCCACGACCGGACGGGTCACGTCGGGTCTCGATGATCTGACCGCACTCGATAAGCGACTTCACCCGGCGCAGCGTGTCGCGCAGTCGCAGGTCCGGCTCGTGGTCACCGGCGAGGCCGAGTACCCGGCGCAGCGGACCGGAGCGGTACCGCAACTCGGCCCGGATCTCGGTGCCCCGGCCCTGCGGGGCGGTCACCAACTCCACCGTGCCCTGCTGTTCGGGCCCGTCGGTGACCTGCCAGCTCAATCGGCCCGGACCGGTGACGGTGATATCGGCCCGCCACTCGACGCCCTCGCCCGAGTCGTCGCGCGCCACGCACCGCCAGTGTTCGTCGTCGATCCGTTCCAGGGTCGCCCACTCGGCCAGGGCACGGTCGAGCCGTTCCTGGTCGGTCCAGAAACCGATGACCGCCTCGACCGGCCGGTCGACCGTCACCCCGCGCCGCACCACGTACCAGCCGTCCTGCTTGACAGGCTGGTGCCGATGTCGCCGCCGCGCGACCGCCCGGCCGACGCCGACCGCGGTCACGGTGGCGGCACCGAGCAACGCCCACCTCGCACCTTTGCTTGTCGTCATGTCTCCTCCACTCGGACGTCCGGCGTTGAACCGTCCACTCCGAGCGCTACCCGGACAGCGGTCGACGAAACGACACGTCAGGCGCTTCCGGTCGACAGGTGCCGGGTCGTGTCTGATTGGTCGTTTCGCTGCGGGAGCACCGCCGGGCTTACGACAATGGAGGACCAACGGGCCGGCGAGATCGCCAGGCCGGTGCCCAGCCTCGCCGCCCCCTCGGCCGCGCGCGTATCCAGATCCACAGGGGTGACATCAATGGCGCATCACGCACGCCGCGGTCGGCCCGGACGTAGCCGCGTCCAACTCGCCGCCCTGGCCGTGGCAGCCCTCTTCCTGGTCCTCGGCGTGGCAGGCTTCATCCCCGGCATCACCACCGGGTACGGCGACATGACCTTCGCCGGGCACCACTCCGGCGCGAAGCTGCTCGGCCTGTTCCAGGTCTCGATCCTGCACAACCTGCTGCATCTCGGCTTCGGCCTGATCGGGCTGGTGCTGGCCCGCCGGCTGGCCGGCGCGCGGATCTTCCTGACCGCCGGCGGGGCCGTCTACCTGGCCCTGTGGCTGTACGGGTGGGCGACCGAGGACGACAGCAGCGCCAACTTCATCCCGGTCAACGGCGCGGACGACTTCCTGCACCTCGGGCTCGGTTTCGGCATGCTGGCCCTGGGCCTGCTGCTGTCGAACAACGTCGGCACCGGCGGTCGACTCGACGATCCCCTCGACCGCCCCTGATCTTTCGCAGCGGCGGCCGTCGGCCTACTCGGCGTCGTCCGCCCCGATGGCCGCCGTACCCTCGGTGGCCGCCGTAGCCTCGGGTGCCGCCTCCACCTCGTCGGCGGGCCGCTGCCGGCGAGCCTTGCGGGCCGCCAGCCGTTCGGCCGCGCTCGCCCGGGTCGACTTCTCCTCCAGCCGGATGTCACGTCCCCGGCTCCCAGGCGTGAACTCGGCACCCGCGTAGAGAGTCGGCTGCCAGTCGAACTCCCGCTCACCGATGCGGACCAGGTCGCCCGGTTGGGCGCCCGCCCTGGCCAACTGGTCCTCGACACCGAGTCGGGCCAGCCGGTCGGCGAGGTAGCCCACCGCCTCGTCGTTGTCGAAGTTCGTCTGGCGCACCCACCGCTCGGGTCGGACACCCCGCACGGTGTACGAGCCGTCCTGCTCCGCCTCGATGGTGAAGCCGGCGTCGTCGACCGCCTTCGGCCGGAGCACGATCCGGGTCGGTTCGGCTGGCGGCGCCGCGGCGCGCGACTGCTCCACCAGCTCCGCCATCGCGTAGGTGAGCTCCTTGAGCCCTTCCCGGGTGGCTGCGGACACCTCGTAGACCCGCAGTCCGCGCGCTTCAAGGTCGGGCCGGACGATGTCGGCCAGGTCCCGCCCGTCGGGCACGTCGATCTTGTTCAACGCGACCAGTCGGGGCCGGTCGGCCAGACCGCCGTACTCCGCGAGTTCCGCCTCGATGGTGTCGATGTCGGCCAACGGGTCCCGACCCGGCTCCAGGGTCGCGGTGTCGATGACGTGCACCAGCACGGCGCACCGCTCGATGTGCCGGAGGAACTCCAGCCCCAGGCCCTTGCCGGTGGCCGCACCGGGGATCAGGCCGGGCACGTCGGCCACGGTGAAGGTGTGGTTGTCGACCCGGACCACACCGAGGTTCGGTACCAGGGTGGTGAACGGGTAGTCGGCGATCTTCGGCTTGGCTGCGGAGATCACCGAGATCAGCGACGACTTACCGGCCGACGGGAAACCCACCAGACCGACGTCGGCGACGCTCTTGAGTTCCAGCACCACGTCCAGGTGCTCACCCGGCTCGCCCAGCTCGGCGAAGCCGGGGGCCTTCCGGCGGGCGTTGGCCAACGAGGCGTTGCCCCGGCCGCCACGACCACCCCGGGCCACCTCGAAGGTCGTGCCGGCACCCACCATGTCGGCGAGCACGGTGCCGTCGAGGGTCTGCACGACCGTGCCGTTGGGCACTGTGATCACCAGGTCCGCGCCGTTGGCGCCGTCCCGGTTGGAACCGGCACCCCCGCGACCGTTCTGCGCCTTGATGTGCGGGCGGAAGTGGAAGTCGAGCAGCGTGTGCACCTGCGGGTCGACCACCAGGGAGACGCTGCCGCCGTGCCCGCCGTTACCCCCGTCGGGGCCGCCGAACGGCTTGAACTTCTCCCGGTGGATCGAGACACAGCCGTGCCCACCGTCGCCGGCCTGCAGGTGCAGGACGACCCGGTCAACGAACATCGTCACGCCGCAATCCTTCCAGCGGGGAGCAGCCCCGCATCTGAAAAGGCGAAGCGGGCCGGGACATCAGGTCCACGGCCCGCTCACGCCGGAGAGTTACTGCTGCGGCACGATGCTGACGGTCTTGCGACCGCGCTTGCTGCCGAACTGGACCGCACCGGCGGCCAGCGCGAAGAGCGTGTCGTCTCCGCCGCGGCCGACCAGGTCACCGGGGTGGAACTTGGTGCCACGCTGCCGGACGATGATCTCGCCCGCGCTGACGACCTGACCACCGAAGCGCTTCACGCCGAGCCGCTGGGCCGCGGAGTCCCGGCCGTTACGCGAGCTGGACGCACCCTTTTTGTGAGCCATCTTGAGACGACCTACTTCCCGCTGGAGATGCCGGTCACCTTGACCTGGGTCAGCGGCTGGCGGTGACCCTGGCGCTTGTGGTAGCCGGTCTTGTTCTTGAACTTGTGGATCCGGATCTTCGGGCCCTTGGTGTGTGCGGCGATCTCGCCGGACACCTCGACCTGCGCGAGCTTGGCCGCGTCGGTCACCAGGTCGTCACCGTCGACGAGGAGCACCGCGGCGAGCTTCACCGCGTCGCCGGGAGCACCGACGAGCTTCTCGACCTCGATCACGTCGCCTTCGGCGACCTTGTACTGCTTGCCGCCGGTCTTGACGATCGCGTACATCGGAGGCGCACTCCCTGTCGTTGAGGCTGCTAGCGTCTTTACCCACCGTTGCCGGTCGGTCGTCCCCGCGGCGGCTCGCCGGGTAGCAGAGGCACGGCGGCGCGGGCACGCGAGAACTCGGCACACAAGGGTGCGCCGCAGGCAAGCGTACGCCATGCCTGCCCTGCGCCCCAAACCGCCCCCGCCCCACGCCGGGCACGGCCCGGCGGGGAGCACGCAGCAGCCCCTCCTCGCGGACGTCACCGCAGGGAGGGGCCACCACGAGCATGCTCAGGTCAGGGCCGGGTACGGCGCCGAGCACCGGCCCGGCGGGAGCGCCGGCGACCGGAGCCGCTGTCGTCCTCGTCGTCCTCGGCGAGCGCATCCGGGTCGTCCGGTGCGGCCAGCCGAGCCGACTCACCCTGCTGACTGTCGGCGACGTCCGGCGTGGCCGGGGTCTCCGCCTCGTAGCGCGACAGGTCGTAGCCCATGGTGTCGTGGTAGTCGGCGTCGGCGCTGCTCGTGTCGTCGACCTCGGCGACCTCCACCACGGCCCGCTCGGCCGCAGCGCTCTTGCGAGCCCGACGCCGGGACGAGGCGGTCGGCTGCTCCGCCGTCGTCGGCGCAGCAGCCGAGGCGACCGCCTTGACCTTCTCCGCGCCACCGGAGCGGGGCTTCTCCGGCACCGGCTCGGTGTGGATCACCAGGCCTCGGCCCTTGCAGCACTCGCAGGTCTCGCTGAACGCCTCCAGCAGACCGGCGCCGATCCGCTTACGGGTCATCTGCACGAGGCCCAGCGAGGTGATCTCGGTGACCTGGTGCTTGGTACGGTCCCGGCCCAGGCACTCGGTCAACCGGCGCAACACCAGTTCCCGGTTCGACTCCAGCACCATGTCGATGAAGTCGATCACCACGATGCCGCCGATGTCGCGCAGCCGCAGCTGACGGACGATCTCCTCGGCCGCCTCCAGGTTGTTGCGGGTGACCGTCTCCTCCAGGTTGCCGCCGGCACCTGTGTACTTGCCGGTGTTGACGTCGACCACGGTCATCGCCTCGGTCCGGTCGATGACCAGGTGGCCGCCGGAGGGCAGGAAGACCTTACGGTCGAGCCCCTTGAGGATCTGCTCGTCGATGCGGTACTCGGCGAAGACGTCAGTGGTGCCCACGTGCCGGCGCAGCCGGGCGAGCAGGTCCGGCGAGACGTGCGACAGGTACGACTCGACCATGTCGTACGACTGGTCACCCTCGATCACCAGCTCGCGGAAGTCCTCGTTGAACAGGTCCCGGACCACCCGGATGACCAGGTCCGGCTCCTCGTAGAGCAGCACCGGCGCGCCGCCCTCGGCGGCCTTGGCCTGGATGTCCTCCCACTGCGCCTGGAGCCGCTTGACGTCGCGGGCCAACTCGTCCTCGCTGGCCCCCTCGGCCGCGGTCCGGACGATCACCCCGGCGCCATCGGGCACCAACTTCTTCAGCACGTCACGCAGGCGCTTGCGCTCGGTGTCGGGCAGCTTGCGGCTGATCCCGGAGGCGTTGCCGCCGGGCACGTACACCAGGTGCCGACCCGAGAGCGCGACGTGGCTGGTCAGCCGGGCGCCCTTGTGTCCGATCGGGTCCTTGGTGACCTGCACCAGCACCGAGTCGCCGGACTTGAGGGCCTGCTCGATCGAGCGGGCCCGACCCTCCAGGCCGCTGGTGTCCCAGTTGACCTCTCCGGCGTACAGCACCGCGTTGCGACCGCGACCGATGTCGACGAACGCCGCCTCCATGCTGGGCAGCACGTTCTGCACCTTGCCGAGGTAGACGTTGCCGGCCATGGTGCCGGTGGAACTGCGGGTGACGTAGTGCTCGACCAGCACGCCGTCCTCGAGCACCGCGATCTGGGTGCGGTCACCGCGCTGGCGTACCGCCATCACCCGGTCGACGGCTTCCCGGCGGGCCAGGAACTCGGACTCGCTGAGGATCGGCGGGCGCGTACGGCGCTGCTCACGACCGTCCCGACGGCGCTGCCGCTTGGCCTCCAGCCGGGTCGAGCCGGAGACGCCCTGCACCTCGTCGACCGTACGACGGGGCTCCCGGATCTTCACCACGGTCGGCACGCCGTCATCGGCGGCGCCCTCGGTGTCACCGGCACCGCGCCGACGACGCCGACGACGCCGACGGGTCAACCCGTCGCCTTCGGTGTCGTCGCCGTTCTCGTCGGTCTCGGCCTCGGCCTCGGCTTCGGTCTCCCCCGCCTCGCCGTCCTCGGTCGCGGTGGCCTCCTCGGCCTCGCCGTCCTCGCCGTCCTCGGCCTCTTCCGCGCCACCCTTGCCGCGTCCCCGGCCCCGACGACCACGCCGACGGCGACGTCGGGCGCTGGCGGACTCCTCGTCCTCGTCCTCCTCGGCGGCCTCCTCGGCCTCCTCGACGGCGGGTTCCTCGTCGGCCTCGACCGTCACGACCGGCTCGGGCTCGCGCCGGCTGCGCCGCCGGCGGCGGGAGGGTTCGGCCGGTTCCTCGGCGACCTCCTCCTCGGCCTCCAGCGCGGCGGCGGCGATACGGGCCGCGGTGATCTCCTCGGGGGCCATGAACAGCACCGTCGGGGCGGTGAGCGCGGCCCGTCGGCGGCGCGACCGAGGCTCCGGCTCCGCGACCGCCTCCGGCGCCGGTGGCACCTGCGTCACCGGTGGCGGCACCGCGCCCGGTGCCGGCTCTGCCGCCGCGCCCGCGGTCGGCGTCTCCGCCGTCGGCTCGACCTCTTCGGTGGACTCGTCAGGTGCGGGGGCAGCGCTCTCGGCCGGGACGGCTGCGGCTCCGAAATCGGTTCCGGCGGCGGGTTCGGCCGCGGCCTCCGGCTCTTCGGCGCTCGGCACCTCGGCCGGGGTCTCGACGGCCGGCTCGACCGCCGCGGGCGTGGCCTTCCGCCGCCGGGTACGGGTCACCTTGACCGGCGGTACGACGTCACCGGCGGTCGCCTCGACCTCGGCAGCGGCCAGGGGCTCCTCGGTGCTCTTCGCCGCGGTGGTGGCCTTGCGGCGTCGCCGCGTGGTCTTGGGTGCGGCGTCGAGGTCACCGGAGACCGGGGCGAAGACCTCTGCCTGCGGGGCTTCCGCACTGCCCACGGCCGGCGTGTTCTGCGCGTCCACCGGGGCGTCGGTCTGCTCGGGCTGGCTGACCGGGGTGGCGCGCCGCCGGGTGGTCCGCCGCCGGGGCGGTGTCTCGCCGGTGGGCACGCCGGCCAGGTCGGCCGTACCGCTCACCGTGTCGGTGGCGTCCTGTGACGTGGTGCCACCCGCTCCGGGGGCAGTGGTCTCCTGCGGCGCAGCGGTGCCGCCGGCCCCGCTCGCCGCGTCGACGGTGGTGGGCTCGGCGGCCGGGTTCGCACCGGTCTGTTCGCCGCCCTCGGGCTCGTTCTCGAGCATGGACGTTCTCCAGTTCTGGCTTCCCCGGGCGCGGGTGAGCGCTGCCACGCAGGGATGCCGCAAAAGGTGTTTCCCCGGGCGCACGGCGTGCGCGACCGGCGAAGTCTGCCTGCCTGGACGCCAACCGTCGGTCAGCGTCCGCCGATGGTTGCCCCGTCGCGGTCCGCGTCCAGCGGATCCACGATCGCACCCTGCGCGGTCAGCGTGCCCTGAGCCAGCCGGATCACCTTCGGGGCCACCGGCGGCTCCAGGCCGGCCACCACGCGGAGGCCGGAAAGGACGTCATCGGGTCGTACGGACGGGGTGACCTGCCGTACAACCAGTTCGAGTATCGCACACGGTACGGCTGATGCCTCGGAAGGCGTCGCCGATGCAACGTCCACATCGATGGAGATGACTGCGGCCCGCGCGTCGAAGGTGCGCCGGCCCTGTTTGGTCATCCGCTCGACCTGGACCTCCTCGGCGGCGCTGAACGCGGCCACGGCCTTGGCGAGCACCTCCGGATCGACCTGCGGCAACTCGACGCGCCACTGGGACGCCTCGATCCGGTCGGCCAACCCGCTGCCGGTGGCCACCACGGCGTCGAGCACGTCGATGCCGGGCGAGAGCGCGGCGTCCAGCGCCAGACGCAGCGCGTCGGGATCGACCGGTTCACGCAGGCCGATCTCCAGGTACTCGGCCTCGCTCGCCACCCCGGTCGGCGCCGCACTGGCGTACGAGATCTTGGGGTGCGGGGTGAAGCCCTGCGAGAAGGCCATCGGCACGCCGGCGCGGCGCAACGCACGCTCGAACGCCCGGGCGAAGTCCCGGTGCGAGGTGAACCGCAACGGGCCGCGTTTGGCGTACCGGATCCGCACACGCTGCACGACCGGCGCCTGGCCACCTTCGGGCTGTGGTCTCTTACTGATCTTCATGCTCCTCGTTGAGAGACCCGATCAGATCACTGCTGGGCGCCGGTGGGCAGCTTCAGGCCGTTGACCGGGGTCAACGGGAGCAGCTTCCGGCCGGTGGGGCCGATCTGGATCTCGGTGTCCATGGTCGGGCAGACGCCGCAATCGAAACACGGTGTCCACCGGCAGTCGTCCTGCTCGTACTCGCTGAGCGCGTCCTGCCAGTCCTGCCAGAGCCAGTCCTTGTCCAGGCCCGAGTCCAGGTGGTCCCAGGGCAGGACCTCCAGCTCGTCACGCTCGCGGGTGGTGTACCAGTCGAGGTCCACGCCGAAGGTCGGCAGCACCTCGGCGGCGGCCTCCACCCAGCGCTGGTACGAGAAGTGCTCGCTCCAGCCGTCGAACCGGCCGCCGTTCTCCCAGACCTTGCGGATCACCGCGCCGACCCGGCGATCGCCCCGGGACAGCAGGCCCTCGATCAGCGACGGCTCACCGTCGTGGTAGCGGAAACCGATCGCGCGGCCCAGCGAGCGGTCCGCGTTGATCGCCTGCTTGAGCAGCTTGAGTCGGCCGTCGATGACCTCCGGCCGTTCCATCGCCGCCCACTGGAAAGGGGTGTGCGGCTTCGGCACGAACCCGCCGATGGAGACCGTGCAGCGGATGTCCTTGGAACCGGTGGCGGCCCGGCCGGCCCGAATGACCTCGTGGGCCATGTCGGCGATCTCCAGGACGTCGGAGTCCGTCTCGGTGGGCAGGCCGCACATGAAGTAGAGCTTCACCTGCCGCCAGCCGTTGGTGTACGCGGTGACCACCGTACGGATCAGGTCGTCCTTGGAGACCATCTTGTTGATGACCTTGCGGATCCGCTCCGACCCGCCCTCCGGGGCGAAGGTCAGACCGGTCCGCCGCCCGTTGCGGGACAACTCTTGGGCCAACTCGATGTTGAACGCGTCCACCCGGGTCGAGGGCAGCGACAGCGACACGTTCGTGCCCTTGTACTGCTCGGCCAGGCCGGAGCACATGTCGCCGATCTCGGAGTGGTCGGCCGAGGAGAGCGACAGCAGCCCCACCTCGTGGAAGCCGGAGAACTCCAGCCCCTGCTGCACCATCTGCCCGACGGTGGTGATGGACCGCTCGCGTACCGGTCGGGTGATCATGCCGGCCTGGCAGAACCGGCAACCCCGGGTGCAACCCCGGAAGATCTCCACCGCGTACCGCTCGTGCACCGTCTCGGCCAGCGGTACCAGAGGCTTCTTCGGGTACGGCCAGGCGTCCAGGTCCATCGTCGTGCGCTTGTGCACCCGGAACGGCACGTCCGCCCGGTTCGGCACGACCCGCTGGATCCGGCCGTCGGGCAGGTAGTCCACGTCGTAGAAACGCGGCACGTAGACGCTCTCGGTACGCGCCAGCCGCAGCAGCAGCTCGTCGCGGCCACCCGGGCACCCCTCGGCCTTCCAGTCCCGGAGAATCGCGGTGATCTCCAGGACCGCCTCCTCGCCGTCGCCCAGCACCGCGGCGTCGACGAAGTCGGCGATCGGCTCCGGGTTGAACGCGGCGTGCCCGCCGGCCACGATCACCGGGTCGGCGTCGGTCCGGTCCGCCGCGAGCAGCGGGATGCCGGCCAGGTCGATCGCGGCGAGCAGGTTCGTATACCCCAGCTCGGTGGCGAACGACACGCCGAACAGGTCGAAGTCGCGCACCGGCCGGTGCGCGTCGACGGTGAACTGCGGCACGCCATGGGCGCGCATCAGCTTCTCCAGGTCCGGCCAGACCGCGTAGGTCCGCTCGGCGAGGGTGTCGGGCAGTTCGTTGAGCACCTCGTAGAGGATCTGCACGCCCTGGTTGGGCAGGCCGACCTCGTACGCGTCCGGGTACATCAGCGCCCAACGTACGGTCGCCGAGTCCCAGTCCTTGACCACTGCACCCAGCTCGCCACCGACGTACTGGATGGGCTTGGTCACCTGGGGCAGCAGCGGCTCCAGCCGGGGCCACACGGAATTGGCCGCGACGGGGCGCGGTGTGGTGGACGGGACGCTCATGATGCCCAAGGGTACGCGCCCGCCCGTCGACGGCCGCGCCACACCTGTCCCCCCGGCACGCCGGGCCACCGGTCCCCCTCAAGCGGCCGACCACCGGGACCGGACGCGGCCTGATTCGGACACGCTGGCACGACGGTACTAACCTCGGGTCGGCGTGAGAGGAGATTGCCGCGATGCCGGAGCCGCAGCCGGGTACCGACCGGCCGGTCGACGGGAACCGGCCGGACGCACACCGCGACGGGGAGCCCGCGGTCACCCAGGAACAGCCCACCCCGGTGGTCCTCGGGGCCCCCACCGGCCCTGACGGCACCCAGGTGCTGCCTGCCGACGCGCCCGACTCCACCCGCCCACCTCGTGACGCGGACCAGCCGACGCGGGAGGACAACTCCGTCGGTAGCGACCCCACGGCAGCCCCGCCGGTAGACGCCGATGCCACGGCACCGACCGCCACCGCACCGGGACAACCCGACGACGAGCCGCGCAGCCCCGGGCAGGCCCCCAGCGGCTCCGGTGACGCGCAGCGCACCGCCATCGACCCGGGTGACGCGCACCCCACCGCAATCGACCCGGGCGACGCGCAGTCCGCCGGCACTCCGCCGACGGCTGTCGGTCCGCAGGGCACCCGCCTCATGCCGCAACCGCTGCCGGACGAGGAGCCCGCGCCGCGCTGGAGCGGGTCGGCCGCCGTACCGCCGGCAGCGCCGCGCCGCCCCAGTTGGGGCGAGTCGGCCGAGCCGACCCCGCCGCCACCGGCCGCCGTGGCCCACCAGCCGGAGCACCAGACCCCGGTCGACCCGTGGGCGGGGGTCGACACCAGCGGATGGGAACTGCACTCGGCCGACTTCCCGGCGCTGCCGCCGACACTGTCCTACCCGGCGCCACCGCCGACCACGCCGTACTCCGGACCACCGGCCCACCAGCCACCGCCCGCCAACTTCCCCCCGCCGGCTCCCCCGATGCCACCGGCACCTCCGGCGTATCCGCAGGCAGGCTATTCGCCGCCACCGGCTCACCAGGCGCCCGCGCCGTCCGCGCGTCCCGCCGCCCGCCCGCCGGCCCCGGTCGGGCCACCACCACCGCCCGCCCGAGGGCGAAAGGCGAAGAAGCTGCCACCGGCCGCGCCGCCGCCCGGCTGGCAACCGCCCCCCGGGAACGTCCGGGCCCGCAAACGACGCCGCTGGCCCTGGGTGCTGCTGCTGACCCTGGCGTGCTGCTGCGGCTGCCCGGCCTACTACGGCATGCCGATGGCCACCCAGTACCCGGCGGATGCGGCGCTACCCAGGCAGGTGGCGGATCTGCGCCTGCGGGAGGATCCGCGCAACGCGCAGACCGCCCGGAAACTGGAAGCCCAGACGCGCCAGGCGCACCTGCTCTCCGACAACATCTTCGCCGGGGTGTACACCACGAGCGTCGGCAAGCGGGTGACGGTGTTCGGTGGCACCGGATTCCGACTCACCCCCTCCTCCGACGCCGACACCGAGATCGAACGCCTCACCGAGGAGTACTCCCTCGGCGCGGCGGAGGTGGTGGACAGCGGCGTCCGGGGGCGGCACGGGCGCTGCGCGGTGGGCAACTCCGACGGCGTCGGGGTGGTCGTCTGCACCTCCGTCGACCACGGCAGCCTCACCACCGCGGTGTTCACCGGCCTCTCGGTGGACGACAGCGCCCGGCTGCTCGACACCCTGCGGGAAGAGATCATCACGCCTGCCTGACCTGAACCGGTTTCCACCCCGACCCGCGCCCGCTCGGGGGACAATCGGGTCATGTCTCGGCGTTGGCTGTTCGCCGACCAGCTCGGACCACACTTCCTCGACGAGCGCCGCCAACCGGTGCTGCTGATCGAGTCGAAGGCGGTCTTCCGTCGTCGGGCCTTCCACCGGCAGAAGGCGCACCTGGTGCTCTCCGCCCTCCGCCACCGGGCGGCCGAACTGGGCGACCAGGCGATCTTCCTACGCGCCGAGACCTACCGGCAGGCACTGCGGCGGGTACGCGAACCGCTGGAGGTCTGCCACCCGACGTCCCGGGCCGCGCTGGACTTCGTCCGTGGGCTGGACCAGGTGACCGTGCTGCCGCCCCGCGGCTTCGTCACCGGGCTGGACGAGTTCGCCGACTGGGCGGACGCTCGGCGCGGCGCGCTGCGGATGGAGACCTTCTACCGGTTCGCCCGGGAACACCATCGGGTGCTCGTCGACGGTGCCGAGCCGGTCGGCGGGCGGTGGAGCTTCGACACCGAGAACCGCCAGCCGCCGCCGAAGGGTGTCGAGCGGCTCGACGTACCGCCTCCGCCGATGCCCCGCGAGGACGACATCGACGCCGAGGTGCGGGAGGATCTGGACCGCTGGGAACGGGAGGGCATCCGTTTCGTCGGGCGGGACGGTCCGCGACGATTCCCGGCCACCACCCGCGAGGCTCAGGCACGGCTGCGGCACTTCCTCAAGCACCGCCTACCCCACTTCGGCCCGTACGAGGACGCCATGCTCGCCGGTGACCCGTGGCTGGCGCACAGCATGCTCTCCTCCTCGTTCAACCTCGGGCTGCTCGACCCGATGGCGGCGCTCCGTGGCGCGGAGCAGGCGTACCGCAAGGAGAAGGTGCCGCTGCCCAGCGTGGAGGGCTTCATCCGGCAGATCCTCGGCTGGCGGGACTTCGTCTGGAACCTGTACTGGTACTTCGAGCCCGGCTACCAGCGGAGCAACGCGTTGGGTGCCCGCGCGGCGATGCCGGGCTGGTTCCGTGACCTGGATGCCGACGCGGTGCAGGCGCACTGCCTGTCGGATGTGCTGGCCGATCTGCGTGACCACGGCTGGGTGCACCACATCCCCCGGCTCATGGTGCTCGGCAACTACGCGTTGCAGCGCGGCTGGCGAACGGCCGAGGTGGTGGACTTCTTCCGCCGCAGCTTCGTCGACGGCTACGACTGGGTGATGACCGTCAACGTCGTCGGCATGAGCCAGTACGCCGACCTGGGGCGGATGAGCACCAAGCCGTACGTGGCCGGCGGCTCGTACATCAACCGGATGAGCGACTACTGCGGTGGCTGCCGGTACGACCCGAAGGTCCGCCTGGGTGAGCGGGCCTGCCCGTTCACCGCCGGCTACTGGTCGTTCCTCGATCGCAACCGCGACCGCATCCCGGCCAACGCCCGGATGGCGCGCACGATGGCGCAGATGAACCGGCTCGGCGACCTCGACGCGGTACGCGACCAGGAGAAACGCCGCTCCTCGAAGGCGCCGTGACCGGCGTCGGTCAGTCGGCGCTCGACTCGTCGGTGGTCTTCGGCTGGGCGCGCGGCGGGGCGTACCGCGGCACGTACTCCTGACCGGTGAGCTTCTGGATCTCGGCCATCATCTCGTCGGTCATCTTCCGCAGCGAGAGCCGGTCGTCCGGTCGGCCGGTGAAGTCCAGCGGTTTGCCGAACTTGACGGTGATCTTCTTCCCGGTGAAGGGTCGCGGCACCCGAGCGCCGATCGGCTGCACCTTGTCGGTCCCGATCATGCCGACCGGGATGATCGGCACGCCGGCCGCGATGGCGAGACGGACCGCTCCGGTGCGGCCCCGGTAGAGCCGCCCGTCCGGCGAACGGGTGCCCTCGGGATAGACGACCACCAGGTCACCGCCCTTGAGCGCGGGGATGGCCGCGTCGAACGCGGACAGCGCCGCCCGCCCACCGGCCCGCTCCACCGGGATAGCGCCGAGGCCGGTGAGGACGAACTTCGAGAAGCGCCCCTTGAGGGTGGTGCCCTTGAAGTACTCGGATTTGGCCCAGAAGGCGAGGTGCCGGGGGACGACCGTGCCGAGGAACAACTCGTCGGCCACCGACAGGTGGTTACCGGCGAAGATCGCCCCACCGGTCTCCGGTACGTGCTCCAGACCCTCCACGGTCGGTCGGAACGCCACCCGCAGCGTGGGTGCCACGGTGAGCTTGCCGATGGTGTAGAGCAGCGGCACTGGTCCTCCGACGATGGGGTGATGTACGCAGTGGGGCGCTGACACCGTAGCGGACCGACGCACGTCGTGATGCGCGAGGTGGCGCGGATCCGCTGGCTGGACTACGGATGGTGACAGGGGCCCCGCTGCTGCCCGAGGGCATTGACAAGGGCCCCTGCTCATCCGTCAGGCGCGGCGACCGCGCCAGCCTGTTCCGTCACACGCGGCCGACCGCGCCCGCTCCGTCGTCAGACGCGGCGGACCGAGACGGTGACCCGCTCGCCCTCACCGGCCTCGCCGGCGAACCCGTCGATTCCCTCGGCGAAGTCGACCCGCTCGGCCAGCACCTCCCGGGCCACGAAGTCGGCGTACGCCGACACCGCCTCCCGTACCTGCGCCGAAGCGTCGACGGTCGCCACGATCCGGTCGGAGATGTCCAGGTCGGCGTCGCGCCGGGCCTGCTGCACCACCCGGACCACGTCGCGGGCCAGCCCTTCGGCGGCCAGTTCCGGGGTGACAGTGGTGTCCAGCACCACCACCCCCTCACCGCCGGGCAGCGGTGCCGAGTGCTCGGCGTCGGCCGCGATCAGGCGCAGCTCGTACTCACCCTCGGCGAGGGTGACCCCGGCGGCGACCGGGTCGCCGTCGACCAGTTCCCACTCCCCCGCCTTGACCGCCTTGATCACCTGCTGGACCTGCTTGCCGACCCGCGGCCCGAGCGCCCGGGGCACCACGGTCAGCACCTGCTGGCAGTACGCCGACACGTCGCCGGTGAAGACGACCTGCTTGACGTTCACCTCGTCGGCCACCAGGTCGGCGAAGGGACGCAACTGCTCGGCGACCGGGCTGGCCACGGTCAGCGTGGACAGCGGCAGCCGCACCCGCAGACCCTTCGCCTTGCGCAGCGACAGCGCCGCCGAGGCGACCGCCCGGACGTTGTCCATCGCGGCCACCAGCTCGTGGTCGGCCGGGAACTCGTCGGCGACCGGCCAGTCGGTCAGGTGCACCGACCGCTCACCGGTCAACCCGCGCCAGATCTCCTCCGCGGTCAGCGGCGCCAGCGGCGCCACCACCCGGCACAGGGTCTCCAGCACCGTCGACAGCGTGTCGAACGCGTCGGCGTCGCCGGACCAGAACCGGTCCCGGGAGCGGCGCACGTACCAGTTGGTAAGCGCGTCCAGGTAGGACCGCACGGTGCCGCAGGCGCCGGAGATGTCGTACGCGTCCATCTGCGCGCCGACCGTCGCCACCAGCTCGTTCGTCTTGGCCAGCACGTACCGGTCGAGCAGGTGGGTGCTGTCCGTCCGACGCCGGGCGGTGTAGCCGTCGGCGTTGGCGTAGAGCGAGAAGAAGTACCAGACGTTCCACAGCGGCAGCAGCACCTGTCGGACGGCGTCCCGGATGCCCGACTCGGTGACCGGCATGTCCCCGCCACGCAGCACCGGCGAGGACATCAGCATCCAACGCATCGCGTCAGACCCGTACGAGTCGAAGACGTGGTACACGTCCGGGTAGTTGCGCAGGCTCTTGGACATCTTGCGTCCGTCCGAGCCGAGCAGGATGCCGTGGCTGAGGCAGTTGCGGAACGCCGGCCTGTCGAACAGCGCGGTGGCCAGCACGTGCATGGTGTAGAACCAGCCACGGGTCTGCCCGATGTACTCGACGATGAAGTCGCCCGGGTAGTGGTGCTCGAACCAGTCACGGTTCTCGAACGGGTAGTGCACCTGGGCGAACGGCATCGATCCGGACTCGAACCAGCAGTCCAGCACCTCCGGCACCCGACGCATCATCGACTTGCCGGTCGGGTCGTCCGGGTTGGGGCGGACCAGGTCGTCCACCGCCGGCCGGTGCAGGTCGGTCAGGCGTACGCCGAAGTCCCGCTCGATGTCGGCAAGCGAGCCGTACACGTCGATGCGGGGGTAGTTCGGGTCGTCCGAGCGCCACACCGGGATCGGCGAGCCCCAGAACCGGTTCCGGCTGATCGACCAGTCCCGGGCGTTGGCCAGCCACTTGCCGAACGAGCCGTCCTTGATGTGGCCGGGCGTCCAGTTGATCTGCTGGTTCAGCTCGACCATCCGGTCCTTGAACTTGGTCACCGCGACGAACCACGACGACACCGCCTTGTAGACCAGCGGGGTGTCGCAGCGCCAGCAGTGCGGGTACGAGTGGGTGTAGGTGTCCTGCTTGAGCACCACCCCCCGGTCCTTCAGTTCCCGGATCACCGGCTTGTTGACGTCGAAGACCTGCTCGCCCTGATACGGCGGGACCAGCGAGGTGAACCGGGTGTGGTCGTCCACGGTGACGATGGTGGGGATGCCGGCGGCGTTGCAGACGTTCTGGTCGTCCTCACCGAAGGCCGGGGCCAGGTGCACGATTCCGGTACCGTCCTCGGTGGTCACGAACTCCGCCCCGAGCACCTGGTACGCGTTCTCACCGGCCTGCTCGACCAGGAAGTCGAACAGCGGGGTGTAGCGCCGCCCCACCAGGTCCGCGCCACGCACCGTGCCGACCTGCTCGTACCCCTCGAGTTCCTTGGCGTACGCGGCCACCCGCCCGGCACCCACCACGTACCGCTCGCCGTCGCGTTCCAGCACGGCGTACTCGATGTCCGGGCCGACGGCCAGGGCCAGGTTCGACGGCAGGGTCCACGGCGTGGTGGTCCACACCCCCAGCTTGACCGGGCCACGGACCAGTTCCGGCGCGGACTCGTCGGCGGTCAGCTCGAACCACACCGTCAGCGTCGGGTCGTGCCGGTCCCGGTAGACGTCGTCCATCCGGGTCTCGGTGTTCGACAGCGGGGTCTCGCACCGCCAGCAGTACGCCAGCACCCGGAAGCCCTCGTAGACCAGACCCTTGTCGTGCAGGGTCTTGAAGGCCCACATGACGCTTTCCATGTAGTCCAGGTCGAGGGTCTTGTAGTCGTTGGCGAAGTCGACCCAGCGGGCCTGCCGGGTGACGTACCGCTCCCAGTCGTGGGTGAACTCCAGCACCGACGTGCGGCACGCCTCGTTGAACCGGGCCACGCCCAGGTCGAGGATCTCCGCCTTGCTGGTGATGCCGAGCTGCTTCTCCGCCACCACCTCGGCGGGCAGGCCGTGGCAGTCCCAGCCGAAACGCCGCTCGACCCGGCGACCCCGCATGGTCTGGTAGCGCGGCACCACGTCCTTGACGTACCCGGTGAACAGGTGCCCGTAGTGCGGCAGCCCGTTGGCGAACGGCGGGCCGTCGTAGAAGACGTACTCGTTGTCGGCGTCTCCGCCGGCACCCGTCTCCGATTGCCGGCCGGAGGCCGGCCGCTGCTCGACGCTGGCTTCGAAGGTCTTGTCGGCCGTCCAGTGCTCCAGCACCCGGCGCTCGACCGCGGGCAGGTCCGGGCTCGCCGGGACCCCGGCGGCGGTCGGGTCGTGCAACGGATAGGCCATCGCCTGTCGCTCCTCGCTGACACTCACTGTGTGTGGGTCTTGCGAGGACGAGCCGTCACCGGTACGCCGTCACCAGCGCCCCGGGCAAGGCCCGCGGTACCACCCCGCTTGACGGTCAGGATCAACCGCCCGCTCGTTAGGCCGGCTGTAACGGGCCGAACCCGTCCGGTTCTACTCGGGCACGAGGCCCTTTCTTCCGGAGGCTCCCCGGTGATGGCCGGATCGTCGCCAGTCCCCCCATCCTACCCGCCCCACC
>NZ_PNOZ01000045.1:0-55309 GCF_002879555.1 Verrucosispora sp. ts21
TGCGGGGGTGGGTGCGGCGGCGGTGTTTTTTCAGGGCCCAGGAGGCGAGCATGAGGGCCAGGAGCGCCAGGATGGCGTAGTCGAACCAGGAGCTGTAGCGGTCGATCTGGTTCCAGCGGGAGCCGAGGGCGTAACCGAGGCCGATGAAGAGGCCGTTCCAGAGGGCGCTGCCCAGCGTGGTGAGGGTGACGAACTCGACCAGGGGCATGCGGTTCGCGCCGGCCGGGATCGAGACCAGGCTGCGGACCACCGGGGCCATCCGGCCGAAGAAGACGGCCCAGCGGCCGTACCGCTCGAACCACCGGTCGGCCTTCTCCAGGTCCTCCAGGTCCACCAGGGGCAGCCGGTCGAGCCAGCGTTTGAGTCGGTCCTCACCGACGGCGGCACCGAGCCAGTAGAGCACCAGCGCGCCGAGCACCGAGCCGACGGTCGCCGCCACGGTCACCACCACCACGCTGAACCGGCCCTCACCGGCGAGATAGCCGGCCAACGCCAGGACGATCTCGCTGGGGATCGGCGGGATGATGCTCTCCAGGGCGACCAGCAGGGCGACACCCAGCGGGCCGGCCGCCTCGATCACCCCGGCCACCCAGCCGGTCAGTCCGCCGACCTGGCTGGGGTCGACATCCTGGGCGAGCGCCATGGTGGTGCCTCCACGGGTAGTCGGCGTGCCGACGTTCCTACCCGCTGACACCCCGGCGAACACCAGGCGGCGGCGTCCCTCACTCCTGTGGGTGCAGCGTCGCGTCGGCCGGGCCCTGCCGCCAGCCACTGAAGCGGACGGTCAGGCCACCTCGGCTGGGCGAGCAGCAGTACGGCCCGGCGGCTGCCGGTGCGTCCCCGGGCAACGGGGCGAGCCGGACCAGTTGCCAGGGCTCACCGGCCGGCCGGGCCCGTACGATCAGCGCGTCAGCGGCCCGACTGACCCGTACGGTCACCTCCCGGCCCGCCCACTGCGGCACCGGGGCCACCGACCAGTCGGAGAACTCGTTTGTCACCACCGCGCCGACCTGTGGCTGGCCGTCGCTGATCTCCACGCCGGTCTTCACCCAGTTCCGGTCGTCCACCCGCACCAGCACCCCGGCCTGGTCGAACTGTTCGGCGTAGTCCAGCCGGAAGTCCACCTCCACCGCGCTGCCGACGGGGAAGTCCACGAGCAGGGCCGGTGCGTAGTCGTGCACGAACCCGTAGCCGGTGTGGCGCCACAGGTCGCTACCCGCCTGCGGTTCCACGCTCAAGCCGCCGTCGGCGTCCTCGACCGCCCGCACCGGCTGTTGGTGCCAATTGCCGCTGGACCACTCGATGCTCTGCACCACGGCACGTTAACGGGTCGCTCGGGTTTGCCGTCGCCGTGCCCGGGAGAAGGTACGGGGGCATGTCTGACAGGTGGTACTCGGAGGCGGTCGTGTACTGCCTCGACATCGACACGTTCGCCGATTCCGACGGCGACGGGGTGGGTGACTTCCAGGGGCTGATCGGTCGGCTCGACTATCTGGCCCGGCTCGGAGTCACCTGCATCTGGCTCAACCCCATCCATCCCTCACCCAACGAGGACGACGGGTACGACGCGACCGACTTCTACAACGTCGACCCACGACTCGGCACGCTCGGTGACTTCGCCGAGCTGCTGCACCAGGCGAGCAACCGGGGCATCCGGGTGATCATCGACCTGGTGGTCAACCACACCTCCAACAAGCATCCGTGGTTCATCTCCGCCCGATCGTCGCCGGACTCTCCGTACCGTGACTGGTACATCTGGTCCGAGCACGAGCCGGCGGACCGGCACCAGGGCATGGTCTTCCCGGGCGAGCAGCACGAGACCTGGACCTACGACCGCACCGCCAAGGCCTGGTACTACCACCGGTTCTACAAGTTCCAGCCCGACCTGAACATCGAGAACCCGAAGGTACGGGCGGAGATCAAGAAGATCACCTCGTTCTGGCTCCAGCTCGGGGTCTCAGGTTTCCGGATGGACGCGGTGCCGTTCATCATCGAGCGCACCGAGCCCGGCAATCCGGACTCGCCAAAGGACTTCGACTTCCTCACCGACCTGCGCCAGCATGTGCAGTGGCGGCGCGGCGACGCGGTCCTGCTGGCCGAGGCGAACGTCGAGCCGGATCAGCTGCCGGTCTTCTTCGGTGACGGCAGCGGCTCGGGCAACCGGATCCACATGCTCTTCGACTTCATGCTCAACGGTCGGCTGATGCTCGCCCTGGCCCGGGAGGACCCAGAGGTGATCATCGAGGCGTTGCGGGACACCCCGAAGCTGCCCACCGGTGGGCAGTGGGCGACCTTCCTGCGCAACCACGACGAGATCGACCTGTCCCGGCTCACCGCCGACCAGCGCAACGACGTGCTGGCGAAGTTCGGGCCGAAGAAGAACATGCAGCTCTACGGCCGGGGCATCCGTCGTCGGCTCGCCCCCATGCTCGGCAACGACCGCCGGCACATCGAGCTGGCGTACTCGTTGCAGTTCTCGCTGCGCGGCACGCCGGTGTTGCGGTACGGCGAGGAGATCGGGATGGGGGAGGACCTGACGTTGGAGGGACGCGACGCGATCCGTACCCCGATGCAGTGGTCCTACCAGGAGAATGCCGGCTTCTCCACCGCCGAGCCGGAGAAGCTGATCCGCCCGGTGATCGACAAGGGGGAGTACGGCTACCAGAACGTCAACGTCACCGCCCAGCGCAGGGACCCGCGTTCGCTGCTGGGCTGGTTCGAGCGGATGATCCGTACGCTGCGGGAGGCGCCGGAGACCGGCTCGGGCAGCACCAGCCACATCGACGTACCGATGCCCCCGGGCGTGCTGGCGCACCGCGCCGACGGGCCTACCGGGACGATGGTCTTCCTGCACAACCTCGGCACCGAAGATGTCGAGGTCGACCTGAGCATCCTGGCCGACGAGGCGGAGTTGCCGATCGACGTGCTCAGCGACCGCAACTACCCCGACGTCGGCAAGCTCGACCGGCTCAAGCTCGCCGGGTACGGCTACCGGTGGATCCGACTGCGCCTGGGTCACGAACGCTAGGCGCGGCCCGGCCCGCGTCGGCTCTTTCGTCGCGGGCCCGGCTGCGGCGTACGACTGCGTTACGCTCCTTCGATCGAGCCACAAGTTACCGGGAGGTAATCATGTCGGAGGAGCCCCGCGTCGCCATCGTGACCGGAGCCGCGCGCGGCATCGGCGCGGCGACCGCCCGCCGGTTGGCGGCCGACGGCCTGGCCGTCGCCGTGGTCGACATCGAGGAGTCGGCGACGAAGGAGACCGTGGACGCGATCGCGGCGGCCGGGGGCCGGGCGCTCGGCGTCGGCGCCGACGTGTCGGACCGGGCCCAGGTGGAGGCCGCCGTCGAGCGGGTCGTCGCCGAGTTGGGCGCCCCGACCGTGCTCGTCAACAACGCCGGCGTGCTTCGGGACAACCTGCTGTTCAAGATGACCGACGCCGACTGGGACACCGTGCTTGGCGTACACCTGCGGGGTGCCTTCCTATTCAGTCAGGCCGCGCAGAAGCACATGGTCGAGGCGAAGTGGGGTCGGATCGTCAACCTCTCCAGCACCTCGGCGCTGGGCAACCGGGGGCAGGCCAACTACGCGGCGGCCAAGGCCGGTATGCAGGGCTTCACCAAGACCCTCGCCATCGAGCTGGGGCCGTTCGGGGTGACCGTCAACGCGGTCGCGCCGGGCTTCATCGTCACCGACATGACCGCCGCCACCGCCGCCCGGATGAAGATCGACTTCGAGGCGATGCAGAAGCACGCCGAGTCGGAGATCCCGGTCCGGCGGGTCGGTCGGCCCGAGGACGTGGCCCACACCATCTCGTTCCTGGCCAGCGAGGGGGCGTCCTTCGTCTCCGGCCAGGTCATCTACGTCGCCGGCGGCCCTCGGGACTGACCCCGGCGGTTGTTAAGAAGGGTCCCTTCCTATGCACCAGGCGTTAAGAAGGGGCCCTTCCTTACCGGGTCCGGTAGAGCCAGGCGAGGCCGAGGACGGGCAGCAGCAGCGGGATGTAGCCGTAGCCGCTGCCGAAGCCGGACCAGACCGTTTCGTCCGGGAACAGGTCGGGCCGTACCAGGCTGAACGCGCCCACGCCCACCACGCCGACCAGTTCCACGGCGCAGCAGGCCAGCGCGACGCGCCGACCCGCGTGTCCGGCCCGGGCCAGGCCGACCGCCGCCACGATGTAGACCACCGCGGCGAGCGCGGAGAGCAGGTACGCCAGCGGCGCCTCGTCGAGCCGGGTGACGATCTGCAGGGTGGCGCGACTGGTGGCGGCAATGGCGAAGATCAGGTAGACCGCGATCAGCAGACGGCCGGGACCGGTGTTGGTCCGCACCGGCTGTTCGGTACGCGCCTCAGCCACCGAGCACCTCCCAGGTCTGCTGGAGCCGTACCACGACCACCGGGGTGACCAGGCAGATCGCGCAGACGATCGCCGAGCCCCAGCGGGTCGGCTCCATCCTGGCCAGCACCCCGGCCAGCGGCGGCAGGCAGACCAGCGTCACCAGGTAACCGAAGAAGGCCCCCGGCTCACCCGGCTGGTCGCCGCCGGCGAGCGCCACACCGGCCAGCACCGCCAGGGCGAGCAGAGCCAGTTCGAGTACGCCCAGGCCGATCAGCTGAATCCGGTCCGGTGCCCGGTGCCGCAGCGTGGCGATCAGCGCCCACACGGCGACCAGCAGCGACAACACGATGGCGGCGACGGCCGGTACGCCGTCGACCGGCGACGCGGCGGCGTTCATCCGACTCGTCCGGTGCTGGTTCCGATCACCGGCCCACTCTACTAACCCGCGTAGTAAGACGAGTCGGCACGGCGGGCGTACGTTCGGTGCGCCGCAGCGGCAGCGGTTAGCGTGGGCGCAGACGAGGCTGGAGGTACGGGTGATGCGGTTCGGGTTGTTCGGTACGGGTCACTGGGCGGCCCAGACGCACGGGGCGGCACTTGACGCACACCCGAGGGCGGAACTGGTAGGTGTGTGGGGGCGCAACCGGGACCGGGCCGCCGCGCTGGCCACCCGTTACGGCGTACCGGCGTACGACGAGGTCGACGCGTTGATCGAGGCGTGTGAGGCGGTCGCCGTCGCGCTGCCCCCGGACGTGCAGGCGGAGATCGCCGTACGGGCCGCCACCGCCGGGCGTCACCTGCTGCTGGACAAGCCGCTCGCGTTGACCGTCGCCGACGCCGATCGGGTGGTCGACGCGGCGGCCGGCTCGGGCGTGGCGTCGGTGGTCTTCTTCACCGCTCGGTACCAGCCGGAGGTGGCAGGCTTCGTCGCGGCGACGGCGGCCGCCGGTGGCTGGCACACCGCCAACGTGATCCGGTTCGCCTCGATCTTCCAGCCCGGCAGCCCGTACGCCCAGTCGCCCTGGCGGCGCGAGCGCGGCGCGCTGTGGGACATCGGCCCGCACGCGCTGGCGATCCTGCTGCCGGTGCTGGGCCGGGTGACCCGGGTGGCTGCCGGCGACGGGCCGGGTGGCCTGGTGCACCTGCTGCTGACCCACGACGGCGGTGCCACCAGCAGCGTGGCACTGACCCTGGACGCCCCGCCGGCGGCGGTGGCCGCGGAGTTCACCTTCTACGGGGACAACGGCGTAGAGACCCTGCCGTCCGGCGGCGCGAGTTCGGCGACCGCCTTCGGGGTGGCGATCGACCAACTGCTCGCGGAGGTCGACGCCGGCACCCGGGATCACCGATGCGACGTGCGCTTCGGCCGCGAGGTGGTGAGAGTGCTCGCCGCCGCCGAAACCGCCCGTGCCCAGGGCGCCGTCATCGACCTGCCCAGCTGATCAGTGGCCCCACGCGCCGGGCAGGGCGTCGGACAACTCGGTGGCGGAGCCGATCTGCTCCACCGGCAGGGCCCGTACGGCCTGCAACTGCTCCGTGCTCGCGCCGTTCTCCTGGCACCAGCGGATCAGGTCCTCGCGGGAGACGGGATAGTCCAGTCCCGCGAGGTACTCCGGTAACGCCCCGCCGCGGTCGGTCATGACCTCCGCTCTACCCGTCCAACCGCGTCGGCACACCACCGGAAGGCCCTCGCGTTTGCCCGTCCGGGTGCCGGGTAGCCGCAGGCATGCTGGTACAGCGGCTCGGTGCGCCGAGCGACCTCGACCCGTTGCTGGAGCGAGCCCGCGACGCCCGGGTGGTGATGATCGGGGAGGCGACGCACGGCAGCTACGACTACTACCGCATCCGGGAACAGCTCACCCGGCGGTTGATCGCCGAGTGCGGGTTCGACTTCGTCGCGGTGGAGGGCGACTGGCCGGACTGCGACCGGGTGCACCGCAGTGTGGTCGGCGCGGCGGGCGGCGCGGTCGAGCCGCAGGTCGCGTTGGAGCGTTTCGAACGCTGGCCGACCTGGATGTGGGCCAACGCCGAGGTCGCCCGGTTCTGCAGTTGGCTGCGGGCGTGGAACGTGGAGCGGGCCGAGGCGTCCCGGGTCGGCTTTCACGGCCTGGACGTCTACAGCCTGTGGGAGTCGATGCAGGCGATCTTCGACTATCTGGGCGAGGAGGACCCGGCGTCGCTGGAGGCGGCGCAGGACGCGTACCGGTGCTTCGAGCCGTACGGCAAGCGGGTCGAGGAGTACGGCCTGGCCAGCCGGTTCGTCTCGGCCCGCTGCGAGCAGGAGGTGGTACGGCTGTTGGCGCGTACCCGGCAACTCGCCGCCGCCGACGGCCCGGACGCCTTCTCGGCCTGGCAGAACGCGGAGGTGGTGGCCGGCGCGGAGCGTTACTACCGGGAGATGGTCGCCGGTGGTCCGGGGTCGTGGAACGTGCGGGACAGCCACATGGCCGACACGCTGGATCGCCTGCTGGAGCGGTACGGGCCGGACGCCCGGGGGGTGGTCTGGGCACACAACACGCACATCGGTGACGCGCGGGCGACCGACATGGCCGCCGACGGGATGCTCAACATCGGGCAGTTGGCGCGGGAACGGCACGGTGCCGACGAGGTGGTGCTGATCGGCTTCGGCAGTTGGCGGGGCTCGGTGATCGCGGCCCCTCGGTGGGGTTCGCCCGCCGAGGCGATGGTCGTACCGCCGGCCCGGGCCGGCTCGGTGGAGGACCTGCTGCATCAGCTCATGCCGAAGCGGGCGGTGCTGGTCTTCGGCGGCCCGGACCAGCCGGGCTGGGTCACCGACCCGCTCGACCACCGGGCGATCGGCGTGGTGTACGACCCGTCCTTCGAGTCGTGGGGCAACTACGTGCCGACCCGTCTGGGGCAGCGGTACGACGCGTTCATCTGGTGCGACGAGACGACGGCGCTGCATCCGCTGCCCGCGCTCAGCACGCCCGGCGAGATGGAGACGTACCCGGCGGGCGTGTGACGACCTGCCGGGTACGCGCTGGCGTTAAGAGGGGCCCCCTGCTATGCACGAGGCGTTAACAGGGGGCCCTTCCTTACACCGTTGCCTTGTTGTCGAGGGTGGCGCGCAGCTTCTCGCCCTCGATGTCGACGTTGGGCAGGCCCCGGTCCAGCCAGCGCGGCAGCCACCAGGCAGCCTTGTCGAGCAGGGACATCACCGCCGGGACGATTGTCATCCGGACCACGAAGGCGTCGATCGCCACGCCGACGGCCAGCGCGAAGCCCATCGACTTGATCACCGGGTCGTCGAGGAAGACGAAGCCGCCGAAGACCGAGGTCATGATCAGCGCGGCGGCGGTGACCACCCGGGCACCGTGGCCCATCCCGTTGATGGTGGCCTGCTGGGCGGTGTCACCGTGCACGAAGTCCTCCCGCATCCGGGAGACCAGGAAGACCTCGTAGTCCATGGCGAGCCCGAACAGGATGCCGATGAGCAGGATCGGCAGGAAGCTGATCAGCGGACCCGGGGTGTCCAGGCCGACCAGGTCGGCCAGATGACCCTGCTGGAACACCGCCACCGTGAGGCCGAAGGTGGCGGCCACGGTGAGCAGGAAGCCCAGCGCCGCCTTGACCGGCACCAGCAGCGAGCGGAACACCAGCATGAGCAGCAGGATCGACAACCCGACCACCAGGCCCAGGTAGATCGGCATCGCGTCGGAGAGCTTCTCCGAGATGTCGATGCCGACCGCGGTCACGCCGGTCAGCAGCACGTCGGCGCCGGGCACGTCGGCGACGGCGGCACGGATGTCGTGCACCATCGTCTCGGTGGCCGGGTCGGTCGGGCCGGTCTTCGGGATGACCCCGAGCAGCGCCGTCTTGCCGTCCGGGCTCAGCTGCGGCGGAGCCACCGCCAGCACGTTCTCGGTGCCCTGGACGAGGTTTGTCACCTGCGGGATGGCCGCGGTGGTGGCCTGTGCGTCGTCGCCGGCCACGACCACCGCGAGGCGGCCGGTGAAGCCGGGACCGAAGCCCTCGGTGATCAGATCGTTGGAGACCCGGGCGGGGGTACCGGCCGGGGCGGTGCCGGCGTCCGGCAGGGCCAGCCGCATGTCCGGCGCGGGCAGCGCGAGCAGCCCGAGACCGAGTACGCCGACCAGGATCACCGGAATGCGGAACCGGGTGATCAGCCGGGCCCAGCGGAACCCGAAGGCCGAGCGGTCCTCACCGGTGAGGGTGGCCGCCTCCGGTGCCGCGTGGTCGGTGGAGGCGCTGCCGGCGCCCTCGGCGATCCGGGAACTGTCCTCGGTCGTCACCGCGACTGTGGAACGCAGCCGTCGGGGCAGCACCCGGCCACCGGCGAAGCCCAGCAGGGCCGGCTGGAGCGTGATCGCCACCAGGACCGCGACGGTCACCGTGCCGGCGGCGGCCAGACCCATGACGGTCAGGAACGGGATGTTCACCACGGCCAGGCCGGCCAAGGCGATGACCACGGTGGCGCCGGCGAAGACCACCGCCGAGCCGGCGGTGCCGACCGCGCGGCCGACTGCCTCGTCGGCGGGCAGCCCGTCGAGCAGGTTCTGTCGGTAGCGGGAGGTGATGAACAGCGAGTAGTCGATGCCGACGGCCAGGCCGAGCATCAGCGCCAGGATCGGTGCGGTACTGGTCAGCTCGACCACGCTGCTGAGCGCGAACAGGCCGGCCATGCCGACACCGACGCCGATCAGCGCGTTGAGCATGGTCATGCCGGCGGCCACCAACGAGCCGAAGGTGATGATCAGGACGACGAGGGCCACCGCCACGCCGATCGCCTCGGTGGAGCCGACCTCGGGTTCGGCGTTGAGCACCTCACCACCGGGGGCGACCTGCCAGCCCTGCGACTGCGCCTCGGCGCCCACCTTTTCGTAGGCGTCGCGCTGTTCGTCGGTCACCGTGTCCACGCCGCCGCTGAACTGCACCTGGATCAGCGCGTACTGGCCGTCGGGGGAGACGGCGCCGACCTGGAACGGGTCCACTGCGCCGAGCACGCCGGGTACGGCGGTGGCCTCCTGGGTGACCTTCTGGACGACCGCCTGACCCTCGGGCGTGCCGAGCTGGCCGGGGTTGGGGGCCTTGACGGCGATCGTGCCGGTCGCGCCGGCGGCTGCCGGGAACTGCTCGGCGAGCAGGTCGATGGCGCGCTGGGACTCGGTGCCGGGCATGGAGAAGTTGCTGGCCGTCGGGCCGCGCAGGGTCGCTGCGGCCAGGCCGAGCGCGACGAGTACGACGAGCCAGATCGCGGCGACGAGTCGCCGCCGGCGCATCGAGCCCCGGCCGAGCCGGTAGAGCAGGGTCGCCATGAGGTCCTTTCCCTCAATCGTGGATGGTGGGACTGGTCAGCGGGCGGGCTCCAACGCCCGCCGCAGCAACGCCAGCAGGGCGTCGCGCAGTTCGTCGTCGGGTACGTCGGCGAATTCGCCGCAGGTCTCGGCGATGCCGGCGACCAGTACGAACGCGGCGACCCGGGCCGAGGGGCGCTCGGACCGGGCGGCGAGCGCGTCGAGCAGCCGTTCGGAGATCTGCTGGATGTGGGTGAAGCCGGGCTGTTGCAGCAGGTTCGGAAATTCGCCACGGAGCAGCGCGATCTCGGCGCGGAAACGGACCGCCAGATCCACGAAACCCTCGGCGGCGGCCCGCTGGGCCCCCTCGGGTTCCGGCTGGGCCACGATCCGTTCGTCGAGCGTTCGCAGCGCCTCGATCGCCGGGGCCATCAGCTCGGTGAGGATGGCTTCCTTGTTGGCGAAGTGGTAGAGCACGGCCGCCTTGGAACAGCCCACCTCGCTGGCGATGTCCTGCAGGGAGGTGCCCCGGTAACCGGTGACGCCGAACCGTCGCGCTGCGGCGGCCAGGATCTCGTCGTGGGTCTGCGGGGCGAGGCGAGCCATGACCACCAGCATGCCTGACCGATCGGTCAGCGGCTGACCGAACGGTCAGGTTCGTGGTCTTCGCCACAAACCACCGTCGGTGGATTGGATCTGCGCCGATGCCTCCGGGCTGCCCAGAATCATCACCATGACCAACTCTCCGGCGGTACGGGCGGCCGCCCTTCGTGCCCTGCATCGGCCCGGTGACCCGCTGGTGCTGCCGAACGCCTGGGACGTCGGTTCGGCCCGCGCGGTGGTCGAGGCCGGCTTCGGTGCGGTCGCCACCGCCAGCGCGGCCGTCTCCCAGTCACTCGGGTACGCCGACGGCGAGGGCACACCCGCGGGGGAGATGTTTGCTGCGGTGTCGCGGATCACCCGCGCGGTGACCGTGCCGGTCACCGCCGATCTGGAGCGGGGGTACGGACTGCCCCCGGCCGAACTGGTCCAGCGGCTGCTCGACGCCGGGGCCGTCGGGCTGAACCTGGAGGACTCGGCACCGCGCGGCGGTGCGCTGGTGGACCCGCAGGAGCAGGCCGAACTGCTGGCCGGGGTACGGGCCGCAGCCGACGCCGCCGGGGTGCCGATCGTGATCAACGCGCGGACGGACGTGTTCCTGCGCCAGCACGGCGAGCCGGCCGGACGACTCGACGAGGCGATCCGTCGGGCCCGGCGCTACCTGGCGGCCGGCGCGGACTGCGTCTACCCGATCATGCTCGCCGGCCCCGCCGAGCTGCGTACCTTCGTCGAGTCGGTGGCGGCACCGGTGAACGTGCTGGCCCGCCCGGCGGCACCGGCACCGGCCGAGCTGGCCGCCCTCGGCGTGGCCCGGATCAGCTACGGTCCCGGCCTGTACGCGGCCACCCACGCGCACACCGCCCGGCTGCTCGCCTCGATCGCCGCCGGCGACGTCCTCGCCTGAGCGACACGGCGCGATACGTGGCGTTGCGGTTGACCGACGGGCATCGAGCCGCGATGGTGGTCCGGTGAGCGGGGCAGCCGACGAGACCCGGGACGGGGTACCGCTGACCAACCTGGACCAGGCGTTGTTCGACGGGTCCGGCGCGGTCAAGCGTGACCTGGTCGACTACCTCGACGCGATGGCCGACCGGATCGTTCCGCACCTGCGGAACCGGCCGCTGTCGGTGGTCCGGGTACGCCCCGGGCAGCCCCCGTTCATGCAGAAGAACCTGCCCCGTTACACCCCGGACTGGGTACGGCGGGTGCCGATCTGGGCCGAGGCGTCCCGGCGGGAGATCGCGTACGCGCTCTGCGACGACCACCGCACCCTGCTCTGGTTCGCCAACCAGCGGGCGGTCGAGTACCACCCCACCCTGGCCACGGCCGACGACCTGAGCCGTCCCACCCATCTGGTTCTCGATCTCGACCCGCCGGAGGGCGACAGCTTCGCGGTCGGGGTGGCCGCGGCCCTGCTGGTCCGGCAGGCGCTCACCGATGCCGGGCTGGCCGGTGCGGTGAAGACCAGCGGCGCCAAGGGCGTGCACGTCTTCGTTCCGGTCGCCGCCGGGCCGGACGCCGAGCAGTTGGCCGCCGCCACGCGGGCGCTGGCCGCCCGGGCGCAACTGTTGGATCCGGCGCTGGCCACCACCGCCTTCATCCGCGAGGACCGCGACGGCAAGGTCTTCATCGACCCGACCCGCACCGGCGGCGCGACGGTGGTCTCCGTCTACAGTCCCCGGCTGCGTCCCGGCGTACCGGTCTCCTTCCCGGTGCCCTGGGAAGAGTTGGAGTCGGTGGCTCCGGGGGACTTCACCATCCGTACCGTCCCGGGCCTGCTGGCCCACGGTGACCCCTGGGCGGACCTGATGCCGCTACCGCAGTCCCTCCCCGCCGACCTGATCGAGGAGGGGCGGGCCATTCCGGTGCCCCGGGTGCAGGCCATGCACGAGGGCCGCCGCCGCGCCCGCGCCCGCCGCGCCGCCGCCGACTGAGCCAGTCGCATCGGCCGGTGCCCGCTGCGGACATGGCGGTGCGCCGGACCGTGGGTACGGTCCGGCGCACCGGGCGTCGAGCAAGGTCAGAGCATCCAGCGGTTGCGCTGCACGAAGGGCAGCTGCGCCCAGCGCCGGCCGAGACCCCAGGTGTGTCCGGCGTACGCGGCGGCAAGGACGACAAGCACCAGGGCGTACATCAGGTGGGAGTCGACAACCGGGTTGGTCGAACCGGTCGGGTCACCGGCGGCGTTGAAGCGGGCCAGCGGGAAGTCGGCCAGCCACATCAGCGCCATCATCAGGCTGCCCGAGGCGGCCGCGATGCGCAGGCCGATACCGGCGAGCAGAGCGATACCGATGGCGGCCAGACCCCCCATGAACAGCAGGTTCGCCCACCAGGCGCCCGCGATCGAGTGGGCGATCGACTGGAACGGCCCGACGTCGACGTTGGCCAGGAAGCCCTTGGTCGGGGAGCCGCCGTTGATCCAGGCCCGCTCGGTGGGGGTCGAGTAGCCGAGGCCGAACATCTTGTCCAGGAACGCCCAGCCGAAGATCAGGCCGGTGGCGACCCGCAGCACGGCCAGGGCGCGGGCGGCGGTGGTGGTCAACATCGAGCCGGGCATCTCCGCCCGCTCAAGGGGCCGCTCGATCGAACGCTGGGTGTTGTGGTGGATGGTCATCGTTGCCTCCGGTGTCTGTTTCCGTCACCACCACTGTCGCCCGGGAGGGCATTGCGCCGCGCGGGCCGGAACACCCCAAGGCACCGGGACCAAGGTCCCGACCTGAGGGGGTACGTTCAGCCCCGCTCCCGTACCGCCGTGGTGGCGGCAACCGGCCAGCGGAGCGCGGAACCTGCGCGCCGGTATGGTTCTGGCGTGCACATCCGGTTCGACGTCCCCGCAGATCCCACCTATCCGGGCCGGGTGGCCGCTGCGCTCAGCGGTGACCGGCTACGCAGGTACGGCTACGTCGGCGCGGTGCTCACGGCGGTCGGAGCGATCGGATTCGCCGTCTCCCGGGGGACGTCCTGGGGTGAGCTGATCTCGCCGTTCTGGGTGACGATGGCCGTGGGCGGCCTGCTGGCGATGCTGTACTGGCCGTGGTTGCAGTTGCGGGCCCGACGCCGCTCCAGCGGCTACGCCGTGGACGGCAGCTACGACATCACCGATGAGCAGATCCTGATGCGCAGCGGTACGGAGTCCGGGAGCATCGCCTGGGACGGCGTCGCCCAGGTGAAAGGCACCCCGGATTTCTGGATCGTGTACGTCGGCGGGATGCCGGCGACAGTGATTCCCCGCTGGCTGATGTCCGCCGAGGACGCCGAGACGTTGCGTGCCTTCATGACCGAACGTGGCCTGCTCCAGGCGCGGTGAGCCGGCCGTGACGGGTTGGTACGGTGCGGGCTGTGCAGCCCACCCGGATCGGTTCCTACCGCATCGAGCGGCTGCTGGGGGTCGGCTCCTTCGCCACCGTCTGGCTCGGCTACGACGAGTCACTCGACGCGCGTGTCGCGATAAAGGTGCTGGCCGAGAACTGGAGTCACGACCTGCGGGTACGCGAACGGTTCCGGCAGGAGGCTCGGCTGTTGTGGCGGCTCGACCACGAGCGGCTGGTAAGCGTGCACGCGGTCGGCGAACTGGACGACGGTCGGCCGTACGCGGTGCTGACCTGGGCCGACGGCGGTAGCCTGCGCGACCGCCTCGCCGCCGGACCGTTGCCGGCAGAGCGGAGTGTTCGGCTGCTGCGCGAGGTGGCCGCGGGCGTGGCGGTGCTCCACGACAGCGACATCGTGCACCGGGACATCACCCCGGGCAACGTGCTGTTCCGGACCCGCGCCACCGGCGAGGAACAGGTGCTCATCGCCGATCTCGGTCTGGCCAAGGCGCTCGCGGCCGCGTCCGGTCTGACCGCCCGGGCCGGCACCCCCGGCTACATGGCGCCGGAACAGGACGACCCGCTGGCGATCGTCGACGCCCGTGCCGACGTGTACGGCCTCGGCCGTCTCGGTGTCACACTGCTGGCCGTGTCCCGGGACGGGCAGCCGCCGGCAACGACGTTCCGGTTGCGGCCGGAGGTGCCCGCAGCTGTCGCGGCGGTGTTGGGCACCGCGACCGCTGTTTCCCCGGCCGATCGGTACCCGGACGCGGCGGCTTTCGGCGCAGCGCTCGACGAGGCGCTCGCGGTGCCGTCGGAGGTGGCGGAGCCGGGCGTTCCCACGCCGCCCCGGCGTCGCCTGGCGATGGTGAGCGCGCTGGCGGCCGTCGCCTGTCTCACGCTCGCGGGCACCATCGGCGGGGCGGCCTGGGCGTGGTCTCAGCGGGGTCCGCAGACCGGCACGGACACCAGTGGGCGGGTCAGCGTCAGCCTGCCGGACGGTTGGCGGGTCGCCGGTTCCGGCTGGTCAGGGCAGCGCAACGCCGACGGTGGACTGGAGCCGGCGATGCTGATCTCGCCCGACCCGGACCGCTGGGCGGCGGACCCGGGCGTGCCGGGTGCGTTCGTCGGGGCGTCCGCTGCGCTGGCCGCCGAGACCACCCCGCGCCGGCTCGTCACCGATCGGGAACACGCCCAGTGTGTGGCGTCGGGGGTGCGTACCACCCGCCAGGCGGGCATCGACTGGACGGTGGCGTCGTTCACCGGCTGCTCTTCCGGCAAACCGGAGGTCATCGAGGCCGCTGGGCTCACCCCGGACGGCGGCAGGCTGGTGTATGTGCAGGTCGCGCCCCCGGCAGGCGGCGGGACGACCTTCGTCGACTCGCTGCTCGCCGGGGTGCGCGTGACCGGGTGACTCAGGGCAGCGGCACCGTGATCCGGACCTGCTTGCCACCGAGGCTGCCCCACTCGATCTCGACCTGGCCGGAGTCGGGGATGTCGAAGACGAGGTACTGGCGGTCGGTGGCCCCGGCGGCGACGTTCGTGGTGCCGCCCAGCTCGGGGTAGTCGCCGAGCCGGTCGCCGTCGACGATCAGGTGGACGTCACCGCCGCTGCCGGTGGCGATGAAGCAGCCGCTGCGGTTGGCCGGCCCGGTGACCGCGAGCCCGAGGTGAAGCTTGAGCCGACCGGCCTCGGCCTGCTTGGTGGTGTGCGAGCGGCCGCCCTCGTCGAAGCCCACCCAGTGGGCCAGGTACGCCTCCTCCACCTCGACTGTCAGCGGACAGCCGCTGTTACCGGTGAGCACGCTGCCCGGCGAGGCCACGGTGATCGCCTTCGGGTATTCCGGCGTCGGCAGGTCGCCGATCAGCGGCAGACGTTCCTGCCGGTGACCGGCCGGGCCGAACACCAGCGAGGCATCCTCCAACGTTGCCCCGGCGGGCAGTTCGAAGGCGTACCACCCGGTGGCGGTCGCACCGGGAGCGATCACGTCGGTCGCCGGGCTGCCCGAGGAGTCGAGCGGGATGAGTTCGTCGGTGGCGAGCGCCAGGAAGACGCCGTCCTGGACGAGGAAGGTGGTGAAGTTGAGCTGGTTGGCGACCTTCACCGCGAGGTACGCGTAGTGGGCGTCGCCGTACTCGGGGGTGCCTGTCGTGTCGCCGTAGCTGCGCGGGGTCTGCTGGGACACCTCCACCCCGGTCACGGTGATCTCGGCGTTCAGGTACGAGATCGACCGGGGGGTGAAGCCCACCAGCGGGGCGGGCGCATCCGGCGTCGGCGACGGCTCGGGCTCGGCATCGAGGTTGGCCGCGGCTTGTTGACCGTCGAGCGGGGCGACAGGCTCCTCGGTGGCGCATCCGGCCGCGAGCACCGGGATGGCCACCGCCAGAGCGATGGCCTGGGAGAGACGCCGGAGGGGTCGGCGAGGCATGCGGTCATCTCCTTGGGTCAGTGGATCTTCATGGTGTTGGTCCTCTGACGCGCCGAAGTTGTTCGGGCCATCCGCTGTGACCTGGCCCTCAGCATGATCAGGAGTCGTTGGCGCGCGGCCCGGCGTCGGTGAGTCGGGCCCGCAGCCGGCGCCGCCCCTCGTGAATGCGGGACTTCACGGTGCCTTCGGGCAACCCCAGTAGTTGGGCGACCTCGCGGTAGCTCAGCCCCATCACGTCCCGCAGCGCCACCGGCTCCGCGAGGTCGGCGCCGATGGCGTCGAGCCCCTCCAGCAGGTCCAACCGGGTACCGGCGATCACGCTGGTACGAGCGGGATCGGCCCGCTCCGGGGGCAGGGCACGTGCGGTCTCGACCATCCACCGACGTCGCAGTGCCTGATAGGTCGAGCGGGACCGGTTGGCCGCGACCCGGTAGAGCCAGGTCCGGAAGGACGAGCGCCCGTCGAACGACCCGATGCCGGTGGCCAGCGCGAGCAGCGTGTCCTGGCAGGCTTCCTCGGCGTCCTCCCGGTTGGGCAGGAACCGCCCGCAGAGCCGCAGCACCTCCGGCCGCACCTGGGCGAGCAGCGCCTCCAGCGCATCCCGGTCCCCGTCGGCGGCGGCTCGTGCCGTCCGCTCGATCACATCATGATCATCTTGCATCAGGGAAGTGTATGAGCCGCCTCTGAACTGGGCGGACACCATTCGCGGCGCAGGCGTTCAGGCAACGGTGGCCGGAAACGGTAAAGGCCGCTGACCGGATTTCCCTGGTCGGCGGCCTTGTCGCGCTGATCGATCTCGCGCTGAGCGAATCCTTGCTAGCAAGTGTGCCCCCGGCAGGATTCGAACCTGCGCCCCCGCCTCCGGAGGGCGGTGCTCTATCCCCTGAGCTACGGGGGCTCAGCGACTGGAGAAGACTAGCAAACTCCTCCTTGAATCGCCGAATCGGTACCCGTCCGTCCCTGATCACGCTTCCGGTCGGGTGCGGGTCCGTGCCGAGACCGATTCAGGCCCTGGTCAATCGGGTGGTCGAGGTCAGGCGGCGGCGGTGCGGCCGCAGCTCGGCAGCGGGTGCGGCACGATGCGTCGGGGCAGCCGGCGGGGCCATTCGTTGCGCGCCCAGGAGCCGTCCACGATCAGGTGTACGGTCCGCTGCTCGGCACCGCTGAGCCGCAGGACGAAGTCCCGGGGCAGCGCCGGGTCGAGCGACGGCGTGGTGATCATGAAGCGGACCCGTCCCCGGGACGAGACGGCGGAGATCACGTCGGCGGCCGGCATCGTGCCCCGCAGCCGTACCCGGCCGAGCCAGTAGACCTCGGCGAGGTGCTCCTGGGCGGCCCGGGTGATCGCCGGGTACTCGCTGCGTACCCAGCGCTCGACCGCGCCGACGCAGAGGCCGCAGGCCCGCTCGCGGGGCTCGCGGGGACCCAACCCCCAGGCCCGCAGGTACGCCCCGACCGCGCCGTTCTCCATGGTCAGCCCGAAGTGCTGCTGGATCAGAGCCTGGAGGCTCTGTCGGGTCCACAGCTCCTCGTCCAGGCCGAACTCGTCGGGGTGGACGCCCCGCAGGGTGTCGATGAGTTCCAGCTCCTGTTCGCGGCTGAGCGATCCCGGCTCACCCTGCCGCTGTCCGCGACGGACGGCTGCCACCGTCCCGTCACCGCCGATGGTGTGGCGCCGGCACCAGCTGGTGACGGAACGCCGTGCGTCTCTGAGTGCAACCCCCACGTCCTGGACAACGAGTGCACTTCTCTCTAAGTAACCCCTAGAGGGAAAATCGGTCTTATGCCACCAAGCCATGACGGAGGACCCGATACCGGGTGCCCTTGGGGCGGGTGCCGACAGGGATCGTCATCAGCGGGAAAACGGTGCCGCCCCGCTCGATGTGAGCGGGGCGGCACCGGTCAGGCGCGGGTACAGGGGTCAGCCGACGCCCTGCTGGAGCTTCCGCAACTCGTTGATCTCCTTCTGCTGACCCTGCTTCATCGACTGGGCCATCCGAACCACCTCGGGGCGGTCAGTGGCGTCGAGCACCCCGTCGGCCATGTGCACGCCGCCGATGTGGTGCTTGATCATCAGGTCGAGGAAGAGGCGGTCGACCTCGGCGCCCTGGGCCTCGTGCAGGCTGGCGATCTCCTCGCGGGTGGCCATGCCGGGCATCAGGCCGTCGGCGTCCGCCGTGACCCCGTCGGACATCCACTCCATCGACGGCCGGGAGCCGGTGGGCAGCAGATCCCACTCCTGCAGCCAGCGCTGCATGTGACCGATCTGGGCCTGCTGGGTCAGGGCGATGTCGTACCCGATCTGCCGGACCGCCGGATCCTGGCCCTTGGCGTACGCGATCATGGCCATCTCCACCGCCTGGGCGTGGTGGCGCGACATGTCCCGCGCGAACCCGGCCTCGGCCGACGTCTCACCCGGCGTGCGCCCGGCGTAAAGGGTGGCCGCCGTCCAGCCGGCGCCGAGCAGCAGCAACGCCGTCATGGCCAGGGTCAGGTAGCGCAGCATCGGGGACCCCGGCCGTGGCTGCGCCGAGGCGGCCCGCTCCTCGACCGCCGTCTCCTGCACCGCGCTGGGCATGTCAGCCGCCCATCGACGGCTGCATGTCACGCGGCTCCGTGCCGGTGCCGGTGGTGTAGTTGCCGGCGGAGCAGGTGGCGCCCGGCTCCACGGTGGCGTTCTGCGCCAGGGTGGTGGCGAACTCCTTGATCCGCGGGTCGTCGGCGCTGTCGACCTTGAGCTGGTAGCCCCAGGCCTGGATCGAGACCGGCTTGTCGAGGCCCTCGTACGGGCTCATCATCATGAAGTCGTTACCACGGATCACACTGGCCAACTTCTCCACGTCGGCGGCCGGCAGGTCGGGGCGGTAGGTGAGCCAGACCGCGCCGTGCTCCATGCTGTGCAGGGCGTGCTCAGCGGCGATCGGCGCGTCGTAGACGTCACCGAGGCAGCGCTGCCAGGTGTTGTTGTGCGGGCCGCCGACCGGCGGGCTCTGCGCGTACTCCTGCTTGCCGGAGCGGTGCTCCGAGTTGGCGATGGCTTCCGGGTCGGTCTCGCGGAAGTTGACGATGCCCTCGATCTGGGCCGCCTTCTCCTCCCACGTCTGGGCGCCCCGGATGGCCGCCCAGGCGCCGTACCCGATGATCGACGTGGCGAGCACGCCGACGGCGACGAAGAGGGCGATCGGGCCCCAGGAACGGCCCTGGCTGACCTTGACCGGGGTGATTGGCTTGCGTGGTCCCTTGCCGCCCCCACCAGCACGTTTGGGTGTCGCCGGCTTGGTGGAAGCGGCCTTGGTGTCGGCGGCCGGCCGGCCCGCCGCCGGCTTCTTGCCGGTGCTGACCACGGTCGGGCGCCGCTGCGGGCCGCCCGGGGTGCTGATGCTCATCGGTCCTCGTCAGGTCGGTCGGTCAGGGGATCCGGCGGCCCAGCCCCCGATGCCGGGTCGCCGCCGCGGAGGCCGAGTCTACCCCCGATAACATGGTTCGGTGACTCCCGCAGAACTCGCCGAAGCTGTCCTAGCCGCCGCTCACGCCGTCTTTGCCGACCGAGGCCTGGACCGCTCGGCGCTGCCGGAGCAGACGACGGTCGAGCGACCGCGTAATCCCGATCACGGCGACTACGCCTCGACGCTGGCGCTCCAACTGAGCAAGAAGGTGGGCGTACCGCCGCGCGAGCTGGCCGGCGACCTGGCTGCCCGGCTCGGCAGCACGCCGGGGATCAAGTCGGTGGAGATCGCCGGTCCGGGCTTCCTGAACATCCGGCTCGACGCCGCCGCCGCCGGCCAGTTGGCCCGCACGATCGTGACGGCGGGCGAGGAGTACGGCCGGGGTGAGGTGCTCGCGGGTCTGAAGATCAACCTTGAGTTCGTCTCGGCCAACCCGACCGGCCCGGTGCACATCGGCGGGGTCCGGTGGGCGGCGGTCGGCGACGCGTTGAGCCGGCTGCTGCGCGCCGCCGGCGCGGACGTCGGCACGGAGTACTACTTCAACGACGCCGGCTCCCAGATCGACCGGTTCGCCCGCTCGCTGCTCGCCGCCGCCAAGGGGGAGCCCGCTCCGGAGGACGGCTACGGCGGCGCGTACATCGCCGAGATCGCCAACCAGGTCACCGCCCTGCGGCCGGAGGTGCTGTCGTTGGACGAGGCCGCCGCCCAGGAGGTCTTCCGGGTCGAGGGCGTCCAGCTGATGTTCGCCGAGATCAAGTCCTCGCTGCGGGACTTCGGGGTGGAGTTCGACACCTACTTCAACGAGAAGGACCTGCACGACCGGGGTGAGTTGGAGCACGCCCTGAACCGGCTGCGTGAGCAGGGGCACATCTTCGAGGCCGACGGCGCCACCTGGCTGCGCACCACCGACTTCGGTGACGACAAGGACCGGGTGCTGCGCAAGTCCAACGGCGAGTGGACGTACTTCGCCGCGGACTGCGCCTACTACCTGGACAAGCGCGAGCGTGGCTTCGACCGGGTCGTGATCATGCTGGGTGCGGACCACCACGGCTACATCGGCCGGATGAAGGCGATGTCCGCCTGCTTCGGCGACGACCCGGCCCAGAACCTGGAGATCCTCATCGGCCAGCTGGTCAACCTGGTCCGCGACGGCGCACCGGTACGGATGAGCAAGCGCGCCGGCACGGTGATCACCCTGGAGGACCTGGTCGACGCGATCGGCGTGGACGCCTCCCGGTACGCGCTGGCCCGCTACTCCAGCGACTCTCCGATCGACATCGACATCGAGCTGTGGACCAAGGCGGGCAACGACAACCCGGTCTACTACGTGCAGTACGTGGCGGCTCGGACGGCGAACGTCGCGCGTAACGCCGCCGAGGTCGGGCTGACCCGGGGTGACGCCGACGCGTTCCGCCCCGAGCTGCTCGACCACGACAAGGAGAACGAGCTGCTCAAGGCGCTCGCCGAGTTCCCCGCCGTGGTCGCCGCCGCCGCCGAGCTGCGCGAGCCGCACCGGGTGGCCCGCTACCTGGAGATCACGGCCGCCGCGTACCACAGGTTCTACGACAACTGCCGGGTCCTGCCGCGCGGTGACGAGGAGGTCACCGACCTGCACCGGGCTCGGCTCTGGCTCAACGACGCCACCCGGGTGGTCATCGCCAACGGCCTGCGCCTGCTCGGCGTCTCGGCCCCGGAGAGGATGTAGTTCTCAAAATGCGTGCTCATGAGGCTGGTGCGCTGCACGGCGACATCGGCAACCGGGGGCCGGCCTGGCTGCGTACCCCGGCCGACGTCAACGCCCTGATGCCGCAACTGTGGCCACGCAACACGACGCGCGGCGCCGACGGCGACCTGGTCGTCGCGGGCCTGGGCGTACGCGACATCGCGGCCGAGTTCGGCACCCCGGTCTACGTGCTCGACGAGGACGACCTGCGCTCGCGCTGCCGGGACTTCCGGGCGGCCTTCCCCACCGAGGACGTCTACTACGCCGGCAAGGCGTTCCTGTGCCGCGCGGTGGTCCGGATGATCGCCGAGGAGGGCATGTTCCTCGACGTGTGCAGCGGTGGTGAGCTGGCCGTGGCGCTGGCCGCGGGGATGCCGCCGGAGCGGATCGGTTTCCACGGCAACAACAAGTCCGAGGCGGAGCTGCGGCGGGCGCTGGACGCGGGCGTCGGCCGGATCATCGTCGACTCGTTCGCCGAGATCGACCGGTTGACCGCGCTGGCCCGGGAGCGGGCGATCCGCCCGAGGGTGCTGATCCGGGTCACCGTCGGTGTCGAGGCACACACCCACGAGTTCATCGCCACCGCCCACGAGGACCAGAAGTTCGGCTTCTCTCTCGCCGGCGGCGCGGCCATCGCCGCTGCCCTGCGCATCCTCGACGAGGGCGTGCTGGAGCTGCGCGGGCTGCACTCGCACATCGGCTCGCAGATCTTCGACACCAGCGGGTTCGAGGTCTCCGCCCGTCGGGTGCTCGCCCTTCAGGCGCAGATCCGCGACGCCCGCGGGGTGGAGTTGCCCGAGTTGGACCTCGGTGGCGGTTTCGGCATCGCGTACACCAGCCAGGACGACCCGGCCGCCCCGCACGACCTGGCCAAGCGGCTGCGCAAGATCGTCGACTCGGAGTGTGCGGCGGAGCAGTTGGCCGTGCCGCACCTGTCGATCGAGCCGGGCCGGGCGATCGTCGGCCCGGCCGTGTTCACGCTCTACGAGGTGGGCACGGTCAAGGACGTCGATGGCATCCGGACGTACGTCAGCGTCGACGGCGGGATGAGCGACAACATCCGGACCGCCCTCTACGACGCCTCGTACTCGGCCACCCTGGCCGGCCGGGCCAGCACCGCCGAGCCCATGCTCGCCCGCGTGGTGGGAAAGCATTGTGAGTCCGGGGATATCGTGGTGAAGGATGAATTCCTGCCCGCGGACGTGCAGCCCGGAGATCTTGTCGCGGTGCCTGGCACAGGTGCCTACTGCCGCAGCATGGCCAGCAATTACAACCACGTGCCCCGACCCCCCGTGGTCGCGGTACGCGACGGCCAGGCCCGGCTGATCGTCCGGCGGGAGACCGAAGCTGACCTGCTCGCCTTGGATGTGGGATGAAACAACCTGTGCGCCTGGCCCTGCTCGGCTGTGGCACTGTCGGTGCCGAGGTGGTCCGGCTGCTGCACGAGCAGTCCGCTGACCTCGCCGCCCGGATCGGTGCCCCGCTGGAGATCGCCGGCATCGCCGTACGCCGGATCGGTCGTGACCGGGGTGAGCTGCCGGTGGACCCGGCGCTGTTCACCACGGACGCGCTCGGTCTGATCAAGCGCGACGACGTCGACGTGGTGGTCGAGGTGGTCGGCGGCATCGAGCCGGCGCGCAGTTGGCTGGTGGAGGCGCTGCGGGCCGGCAAGAGCGTGGTCACCGCCAACAAGGCCCTGCTCGCCGAGGACGGCGGTGCGCTGCACGACGCGGCGGTCGAGGGCGGCGGCGACCTCTACTACGAGGCGTCCGTGGCCGGTGCGATCCCGCTGCTGCGCCCGCTGCGCGAGTCGCTGCACGGGGACCGGATCACCCAGGTCACCGGCATCGTCAACGGCACCACCAACTTCATCCTCTCCGCCATGCACGCCACCGGCGCCGGCTTCGCCGAGGCGCTGGAGGAGGCGACCGCACTGGGGTACGCCGAGGCCGACCCGACCGCCGACGTGGAGGGCTTCGACGCGGCGGCCAAGGCCGCCATCCTCGCCTCGCTGGCCTTCCACACCCGGGTCGGCGCGGCCGACGTGCACCGGGAGGGCATCACCGAGGTCACCGCCGCCGACGTGGCCAGCGCCAAGGCGATGGGCTGCACCATCAAGCTGCTCTGCATCGCGGCCCGGAGCACCGACGCGCAGGGCCAGGAGTCGGTGAACGTCCGGGTGCACCCGGCACTGATCCCGCTGACCCACCCGCTGGCCAGCGTCGGTGACGCGTTCAACGCGGTCTTCGTCGAGGCCGACGCGGCCGGTCAGCTGATGTTCTACGGTCGGGGTGCCGGTGGCGCGCCGACCGCCAGCGCGGTGCTCGGCGACGTGGTGGCGGTGTCCCGCAACCGGCTCGCCGGAGTCCGTTCGGCAAGCGAGTCCTCGTACGCGGCGCTGCCGGTGCGGCCGATGGGGGAGGCGCTCACCCGCTACCACATCAGCCTCGACGTGGCCGACCGTCCGGGCGTACTGGAGGCGGTGGCCGGGGTGTTCGCCCGGCACGAGGTCTCCCTCGCCACCGTGCGGCAGGGCCCGGCAGGCGGCGGCAACGGCGACGCCGTACTGGTGATCGTGACCCACGTGGCACCGGACGCGGCGCTCGCGGCCACCGTCGACGAGCTGCGCGGTCTGGAGATCGTCCGGTCGGTGACGAGCGTGCTGCGGGTCGAGGGCGGCTTCTGACCACGCGGCTCGCACTGGCGACCTGACCCGGCCCGACCTGACCTGGCCGTACGGCCGCTGCCGGGCGGTCGGGTCGGGCTGGTTGACTGGTGGGGTGACAGGCGTGTCCCGCCAGGTGGGTGGGGGTGGGTGCGCCGACAGGAGCTCGGCACGGCCGCGCGAGGCTGGTAGTGGCCGACACGGCAGACTTGAGACGAGGAGAACGACATGTGGCGGGGCCTGATCGACGCCTACCGGGACCGACTGCCGGTCACCGACGCCACGCCGGTTGTCACGCTGCACGAGGGGAACACCCCGCTGCTGCCCGCGCCGGTGCTCTCCGCCCGGCTCGGCTGTGACGTCTACCTCAAGGTGGAGGGGGCGAACCCGACCGGCTCGTTCAAGGACCGTGGCATGACGATGGCCGTCTCCAAGGCGGTCGAGGCCGGCAACAAGGCGATCATCTGCGCCTCCACCGGCAACACCAGCGCCTCCGCCGCCGCGTACGCGGCCCGTGCCGGGGTGACCTGTGCGGTGCTGGTGCCGCAGGGCAAGATCGCGTTGGGCAAGCTGGCCCAGGCGCTCGTGCACGGTGCCAAGCTGCTCCAGGTCACCGGCAACTTCGACGACTGCCTGGCGCTGGCTGCCAAGCTCGCCCAGGACTACCCGGTGGCGCTCGTCAACTCGGTAAACATCGACCGGCTGCACGGCCAGAAGACGGCAGCCTTCGAGATCGTCGAGGCCCTGGGTGACGCACCGGACATCCACTGCCTGCCGGTCGGCAACGCCGGCAACATCTCCGCGTACTGGATGGGCTACACCGAGGACGTCGCGGCCGGCAACGCCACCCGCACCCCCCGGATGTACGGCTTCCAGGCCGCCGGTGCCGCGCCGATCGTCACCGGGCAGGTGGTGCCCGAGCCGTCGACCATCGCCACCGCCATCCGGATCGGCAACCCGGCCAGCTGGACCAAGGCCCTGGACGCCCGGGACGCCTCCGGCGGCCTGATCGACGCGGTCACCGACCGGGACATCCTCGCCGCGTACCGGCTGCTGGCCCGGGAGGTCGGTGTCTTCGTCGAGCTGGGCAGCGCGGCCAGCGTGGCGGGTCTGCTCCAGCAGGCCGCCGCCGGTCGGGTACCGGCCGGCTCCACAGTCGTCTGCACGGTCACCGGCCACGGCCTCAAGGACCCGGAGTGGGCCATCTCCACCGCCCCCTCCCCGGTAACCATCGCCAACGACCCCCTGGCCGCCGCCCGCTCCCTGGACCTCGCCTAACCTCCCCCTCCCCTCACCGCCCACCCCCCCCGACCTTTGCGTTGATCAAGAAGTTTGCGTCTCGGTCGGCGCCGTTTCTGACGCAAACCTCTTGATCAACTCAACCGGGGTGGGGTTTTACCGCGTTGGTGAGGGTGCGGAGGACCAGGGCCAGGGCTTCGTGGCGGGAGATCTGGTGGTCGGTGAGGTAGCTCCAGCCGGCGTAGAGCTGGGACCAGAGGACCGACTGCAACCACGTCGCGGGTAGTGCCGGATCGATGCTGCCGTCGGCGTGGCCCCGGGCGACCATGGCGTGGAAGTCGTCGTCGCAGACCTCGGTGCTCCAGGCGGGGTCGTTCACCAGCGCGGGCTCGGAGAAGACCAGCGAGAGCAGGTCGCCGAGGTCGAAGTACGCCGCGCAGAGCCGCAGCAGGGCCTCGGCGCCGGTGCCCTCGGCGAGGCGGGCGCGGGTGGTGGCCTCGTTCAGCCGGGACCTGATGGCATCGCTGCGTATCGGCACCGCGACAGGAACGGTCACTACCGCCCCGGAAGCAGACGAAGGGAACGGGTCGGGCACACTGCTCGTGCCCCACGACCGTCTCCCCCAGGAGTGAGTCACGCCGATGTCGCTGCTCGCCAGATTCAGCCTCGCCAACCGGGGGCTGGTAGCCCTCATCGCAGTGGTGACCACGGCGTTCGGTGCGTACGCCGTGCCGTCGCTGAAGCAGCAACTCCTGCCCTCGCTGGAGTTCCCCGCCGCGTTCATCGTCGCCTCGTATCCCGGTGCCGCGCCGGAGGTCGTCGAGTCCCAGGTCACCGAGCCGATCGAGAACAGCCTGCGGAGCATCCCGGCGCTGGACACCGTCACCTCGATCTCCCGCGAGGGCCTGACCACCATCACCGTCCAGTACGAGTTCGGCACCGACCTGGACGACGTGGTCAGCAAGATGCAGACCGCGCTGAACCGTACCCGGCTGCCCGACGGCGTCGACCCGCAGGTCTTCGCGGGCAGCACCGACGACCTGCCGGCCGTGGTGCTGGCCGCGTCCGGTGGCGGTGACGAGCGGGAACTCGCGTCGAAGCTGCGGGATGTCGTGGTGCCCGAGTTGGCGGCGATCGAGGGCGTACGCGGCGTCGAGTTGACAGGCGTCCGCGACGAGCTGGTGGTGATCACGCCCGATCCGGCGAAGCTGGCGAAGGCGAAGGTGCAGCCGACCGCGATCACCACCGCGTTGAAGGCCAACGGGGTGGCGGTACCGGCCGGTGCCGTGCTGGACGGCGACCGCAGCCTGCCGGTGCAGGTCGGTGCCCCGCTGACCACGTTGGACGAACTGCGGGACGTGATCGTCGCCCCGCCGGTCAAGAAGGCCGGTCCGGTCCGGCTCGGTGACGTCGCCACGGTCGAGGAGCAGCTGACCCCGCCCACCGCGATCACCCGTACCAACGGCCGGGAGAGCCTGGGCATCGCGGTCACCGCCGACCCGGACGGCAACGCGGTCCAGATCTCGCACGCGGTCGCCGACCGGCTCGACGACCTGCGCGGTGCGACCGGGGCCGAGCTGACCGTGGTGCTGGACCAGGCGCCGTTCGTGGAGAAGTCGATCAAGACGCTGAGCACCGAGGGTCTGCTGGGCCTGATCATGGCCGTGGTGGTCATCCTGGTGTTCCTGCTGTCGATCCGGTCCACGATCGTCACCGCGGTCTCCATCCCGCTGTCGGTGGTGGTCGCGCTGCTCGCCCTCTGGATCGGCGACTACTCGCTCAACCTGCTCACCCTCGGCGCGCTGACGGTGGCGGTCGGCCGGGTGGTGGACGACTCGATCGTGGTGCTGGAGAACATCAAACGGCATCTGACCTACGGCGAACCGAAGCGGGAGGCGATCCTCACCGCCGTCCGCGAGGTGGCCGGGGCGGTCACCGCCTCCACCCTCACCACGGTCGCCGTCTTCGCCCCGATCGCCCTGGTCGGCGGCTTCGTCGGGCAGCTGTTCGCGCCGTTCGCGATCACGGTCACCGTGGCGCTGCTCGCCTCGCTGCTGGTGTCGTTGACGGTGATCCCGGTGCTGGCGTACTGGTTCCTCAAGCCGGTTGCCGGCACCGACGGCGAGGCGATCCGCCGGGCCGCCGAGGAGCGCGAGCTGCGCAGCCCGTTGCAGCGGGCGTACCTGCCGGTGATCCGGTTCGCCACCGGCCGGCGGGCGTACCGCTGGGCCACGCTGGCCGTGGGCGTGCTCGTGCTCTTCGGCACCTTCGGTCTGGCCCGGCAACTGGAGAGCAACTTCCTCGACGACTCCGGTCAGGACACCCTCAACATCCGGCAGGAACTGCCGGTGGGCACCGGGCTGGCCGGCACCGACGCGGCGGCCCGCCGGGTCGAGGCGGTGCTGGCCGACACCCCGGGTGTCGAGTCGTACCAGGTCACCGCCGGGGGTGGGGACAGTCCGTGGACCGGCAGCGCCGGCAACAACGTGGCCAGTTACGCGCTGCGGCTCGACGGCGAGACCGACGCCAAGGCCATGCGCGGCATCCTGCGCGAGCGGTTCGCGTCGCTCGGTGCGACGGCCGGCGAGATCACCTTCCCGGCCGGTCAGGGTGGCGCGTCCGCAAACGAACTGGCGGTCATCGTGCGCGCCGCCGACCAGGAGACGCTGGCGGCCGCCGCCGAGCAGGCCCGGGTGGCGCTTGCCGGCATCTCCGGCGTCGAGGACGTCTCGACCACCCTCGCCCAGCAGGTGCCGCGGGTGGACGTCGCGGTCGATCGGGTCGCGGCCAGCCGGGCCGGGCTCACCGAGGCGGCGATCGGCCAACTGGTGGCGCAGTCGTTCCGGGGCACGCCGGTGGGTCAGGTGAGCATTTCCGGCGGCAGTCGGGACGTGGTGCTGCGCCTGTCGGCGAAGCCGCCGCTGACGGTGGACGAGCTGAAGGCACTGCCGGTCGGCCCGGTCAAGCTCGGCGACATCGCCGAGGTCACCGAGACCGAAGGGCCGCAGCAGGTACGCCGGATCGACGGTGAGCGCAGCGTCTCGGTGACCGGTACGGTGACCGGCTCCGACCTCGGCGCGATCAGCACGGAGTTGCAGCAGCGGCTCGACGCGATCGACGTACCGGGGGCCACGTTGACCCTGGGCGGGGTCAGCGCCGAGCAGCGGGAGACCTTCGCCGACCTGGGCCTGGCCGTGCTGGCCGCGATCGCGATCGTGTTCCTGATCATGATGGCCACGTTCCGTAGCGTGGTGCAGGCGTTGATCCTGCTGGTCTCCATTCCGTTCGCGGCCACCGGGGCGGTCGCCCTGCTGCTGGCCACCGGGACGGCGTTGAGCGTGCCGGCGCTGATCGGCGTACTCATGCTCGTCGGCATCGTGGTGACAAACGCGATCGTGCTGCTGGACCTGGTCAACCAGTACCGGGCGCAGGGGATGGGCGTACGGGAGGCCGTGGTCGAGGGTGGACGGCACCGGCTGCGTCCGATCCTGATGACCGCCATCGCCACCATCTTCGCGTTGACGCCGATGGCCTTCGGGCTCACCGGCGAGGGCGGCTTCATCTCCCGACCGCTGGCGATCGTGGTGATCGGCGGACTGCTCAGCTCCACCCTGCTCACGCTGATCCTGGTGCCCACCCTCTACGCGATGGTGGAAGACACCAAGCAGTCGGTGCGCAGTTGGCGGGCGGGTCGCTCCGGCGGCGCCTCCGACTCCGGTCCAGCCGTGTCGGACACCGACGCGACGAAGCCGGACGACGAGCAGCCGCCCACCGCCGAGCCCGCCACGCAGGGGCCCGCGACCGACAAGCGTCCGGCGCAGAGCCGTCCGGTGCCGGCGGCGCCGTCCGGCGCGCTGGTGGACGGCACCGACCAGTTCGAGGTGCTCCGGCTGCCCAAGAGCCGCAACTCACCCTTCCCACCCGCGGAGTAACGGCCGGACAGCACCAGGACCGACACCAGCACCAGGACCGACGCCCCCGGCGACCGCCGGGGGCGTCGGCGTCCGGCAGGGCCGTGCGTACCGACGAGCCCGTGTGTACCGACGAGCCGGGCCGTACCGACGAGCCCGGTCGTGCCTCGGCGGTGGTCCTGGTTACGCGATCGTGGCGTATCTCCGTCGATGTCCGCGCCGCGACTCAGTCGGCGACGCCTGCCAGGTATGGTCCGCCTCGTGGCGTCCACCCTCTCGGTCCTCACTCGCAACCGGAACTTCCGCAATCTGTTCCTGGCCGAGTTGGTGGTCTTCGGTGCCGACTGGTTCGTGATGGTGCCGTTGCTCGTCCTGCTGCCGAAGCTGACCGGTAGTGGCGTGTGGGGTGCGCTGGTGCTGGCTGTGGACACCGGCATCGTGGCGTTGCTGCTGCCGTACACCGGGACCATCGCCGACCGGTTCGACCGCCGCAAGATCATGATCATCTCGAACGGCGCCGCGCTCGTCGGTGTGCTGCTCCTGCTCGGCGTACGCAGCGCCGGTACGGCCTGGCTGGCGATGCTGGGCATCGGCGTGGTCGCGGTGGCCAAGGCGTTCTACTCCCCGGCCGCACAGGCCGCCCTGCCCAACGTCCTCGAACCGGAGGAGTTGGCCGCGGGTAACGCGGTGGCCGGATCGGCCTGGGGCACGATGACCATCGTCGGCGCCTCACTCGGCGGTGTGCTCGCCGCCGCTACCGGCCCGTACGTCTGCTTCTGGGTGGCCGCGGTCGGCCTGGTGATCGCCGCGGTCCTGGCCGGGCGCATCCGCCGGCCGTTGCAGGCGCCCCGCGACGAGAACGCGCCGGTGCCGCAGACCTGGACGGCGATCCGCGAGGCACTGGGCTACATCGGGCACCGCCCGCGGGTGCTGGCCCTGGTCACGGTGAAGTCGGCGGTCGGGCTGGGCAATGGGGTCCTGACCGTCTTCCCCCTGCTGGCCGGGCTGTACGGGGTCGGCCCGCTGGGCGCCGGCCTGCTGTTCGCGGTACGCGGCGCGGGCGCGCTCGTCGGCCCGATCCTGATGCGTCGGGTGCTTACCAACCGGGCCTGGCTGCTGCCGGGGCTGGCACTGTCCATGTCGGCGTACGGGCTGGCCTACCTCGGCACCTCAGTGGTGTCCTGGTTTCCGTTGGTGCTGGTCCTGGTCTTCGTGGCGCACTTCGCCGGTGGCAGCAACTGGGTGATGTCCAACTTCGCGTTGCAGGGTGAGGTGCCGGACCGGTTGCGCGGCCGGGTCTTCGCCACCGACATGATGCTGGCGACCCTGGCCATCTCGGTAAGCCAACTCGTGGTCGCCTCCGTCATCGACGTGGTGGACGAGCGGGTCGTGCTGGCCAGCTGTGGCCTGGTCACGTTGACCTACGCGATCGGCTGGCGGCTGGCCACCCGACGGCTGTCACTGGCCGCCCCGGCACCGACCGTCGCCGAGACCGGCACTCGGTAGGAGCCTCAGCGCAAGCGTGTTCGGGCGCGAGGTGCGTCTCAGGGGTCGGGCATCCGCGTCGGACCGCGTCGGTCGAGCCCTAGCATGGGCGGCGTGCCGACCACTTTCGCCGCCGGCCCGGTCCGGGTCCGGGTCCCCGCCACCAGCGCGAACCTGGGGCCCGGCTTCGACGCGCTGGGTCTCGCCCTCGCGCTCTACGACGACGTGGCCGCCGAGGTGACCGCCAGCGGCGTGACCGTCTCCGTGGACGGTGAGGGCGCCGGTGACCTGCCGCGCAACGACGGGCACCTGGTGGTACGCGCGATGCGGGCGGCCTTCGACGAACTCGGCGGGCAGCCGTCCGGGTTGGCGGTGGAGTGCGTGAATCGCATCCCGCAGGCCCGCGGGCTCGGCTCCTCCTCGGCCGCCATCGTCGCCGGGGTGCTGCTGGCTCGGGCCCTGGTGACCGACGGGACCCAGCGGCTCGACGACGAGGCCGCGCTGCGGCTGGCCGCCCGGATCGAGGGGCATCCCGACAACGTGGCACCCTGCCTGCTCGGCGGGTTCACCCTGGCCTGGACGGAGCCCTCCGGCGCGCGGGCCGTGTCGTTGCCGGTGGCCGAGGGCGTACGCCCCACGGTGCTGGTACCCACCGAACGCGGCCTGACCGCCTCCGCCCGGGCGGCGCTGCCGGCGACCGTGCCGCACGGCGATGCCGCGCTCAATGCCGGTCGGGCGGCGTTGCTGGTGCACGCGTTGACCACACAGCCGGATCTGTTGCTGCCGGCCACCGTCGACCGGCTGCACCAGGATTACCGGGCGGCCTCGATGCCCGATACGGCGGCCGTGGTCCACGCGTTGCGTGCGGCCGGTGTGCCGGCCGTGGTCAGTGGGGCGGGCCCGACCGCGCTCGCCCTGTCTGACCTGCCCGAAGGGTTCGAGGCGGGAACAGAATGGCAGATTCTGCGGTTGGCGGTAGACGTGCGCGGGGCGCAGGTCGAGCAAGGTAGACTCGGACACGCGGAGCGGGACCCTGTTGCCGCAGGTCGCAAGAGTTGATTACGCTCTAGACTTAGCACAGCCGCGAAGCATGCGATCTCCTGCGGGTCGGCGCACCCCCGAAGCTTTCGGCGGTAAGCCCGTCACCCCTGCCTAGGCCACGCCGCACCGCAGTCTTCACTGGTCGCCGCAGACGGCGAAGCCCCGCTCGCCGCTTTCATGGTGGGTCGGGCGACCGACCGGCTGCTGTGTCACAGACTCCCGCAAAGCGTCATGCGAGGCGGGTGCACCGAGGCCGCCCGGCCACCTGTAGTTCGATTCCGGGCAGTCCCGGCCTATCGAGGGAAGGAATCCATTGAGCGACACCACCGACGTGACGTCGGATGTTTCCAACGTCGCTGGCGATGCCACCACCGCTGCTCCTGCCCGCCGCCGGCGCAGCGGCACCGGCTTGTCGGCGATGCTGCTGCCGGAGCTCCAGAGCCTGGCTGCGTCGCTCGGCATCTCGGGGACAGCTCGCATGCGCAAAGGCGAGCTGATCAGCGCGATCACCGAGCGGCAGGGCAGCGCCGCGGGCGCCCCTCGACCACGGGCCGAGGTGGCGGCGGCCGCTGCGCCCGCTCGCGAAGAGGTCCACGCCGAGGTACGCGAGACGGCTGAGCGGCCGGAGGCCGGGCGCCGCGCCGCCGAGCAACCAGCGGCGAGCGTGGAGACCGAGGGCCGTACCCGGACCCGGCGCACGCGGGCCACCGCTGTGGCGGAGCCGCGGGCCGAGGAAGCCGCCGCCGAGACCGGCGAGCGGAGCGAGGGCCGGTCCGGCCGCGCCGCCGCCGAGCGTGGCGGTGAGCGTACTGCGGAGCGTGCCGAGCGTACGGCCGACCGCAGCGGTGACCGTGCCGCCGAGCGCGGTGACCGTACCGAGCGGGCTGCCGAGCGCGGGGATCGTGCTGAGCGGGCTGCTGAGCGCGGCGAGCGTGCTGAGCGCGGTGAGCGTGCTGAGCGCGGTGAGCGTGCTGAGCGCGGTGAGCGTGCTGAGCGCGGGGATCGTGCCGCCGAGCGCGGTGAGCGTACGGAGCGCGGGGACCGCGGTGAGCGTACGGAGCGCGGCGACCGTGGTGAGCGCGGGGATCGTGGCGAGCGCGGGCAGCGTACCGAGCGGGACAACAACACCGACGACGATGACGAGAACGGCGGCCGGCGCAGTCGGCGTAGCCGCTTCCGGGACCGTCGGCGGGGCCGTAACGAGCGCGGCGATTCCGGCGGCGAGGGCGGCCGTGAGGGCGGCCGTGAGCCGCAGGTCGGCGAGGACGACGTACTCGTGCCGGTGGCCGGCATCGTCGACGTGCTCGACAACTACGCCTTCGTCCGGACCACCGGCTACCTGGCCGGCGCGAACGACGTGTACGTGTCGATGTCCCAGATCAAGAAGTACGGCCTGCGGCGCGGTGACGCGATCACCGGTGCGGTGCGGGCGGCCCGGGACGGCGAGCAGCGTCGCGACAAGTACAACCCCCTGGTCCGGCTGGACACCATCAACGGGATGGAGCCGGACGAGGCCAAGCGGCGGCCGGAGTTCTACAAGCTCACCCCGCTCTACCCGCAGGAGCGACTGCGGCTGGAGACCGAGCCGCACATCCTCACCACCCGGGTCATCGACCTGGTCATGCCGATCGGCAAGGGGCAGCGGGCGCTGATCGTGTCGCCGCCGAAGGCCGGTAAGACCATGGTGCTCCAGGCGATCGCGAACGCGATCACGCACAACAACCCGGAGTGCCACCTGATGGTGGTGCTGGTCGACGAGCGGCCCGAAGAGGTCACCGACATGCAGCGTTCGGTGAAGGGCGAGGTCATCGCGGCCACGTTCGACCGTCCGCCGCAGGACCACACCACGGTCGCCGAGCTGGCGATCGAGCGGGCCAAGCGCCTGGTCGAGCTGGGCCACGACGTGGTCGTACTGCTCGACTCGGTGACCCGGCTCGGTCGGTCGTACAACCTGGCGGCGCCGGCCAGCGGCCGGATCATGTCGGGTGGTATCGACTCCACCGCGCTGTACCCGCCGAAGCGCTTCCTCGGTGCGGCTCGCAACATCGAGAACGGCGGCTCGCTGACCATCCTCGCCACCGCGCTGGTGGAGACCGGTTCGATGGCGGACACGGTCATCTTCGAGGAGTTCAAGGGCACCGGTAACGCGGAGCTGAAGCTGGACCGGAAGATCGCCGACAAGCGGACCTTCCCGGCCGTGGACGTCAGCGCCTCCGGTACCCGCAAGGAGGAGATCCTGCTCGCGCCGGAGGAGCTGGCCATCATCCACAAGCTCCGCAAGGTGCTGCACTCGCTGGACTCGCAGGCGTCACTGGACCTCCTGCTGGACCGGCTCAAGCAGTCCCGCACGAACATCGAGTTCCTGATGCAGATCGCGAAGTCGACGCCGGGGGAGTAGTTCCACCGACGAAGATCGACGAAAGGGGCGCGGCCAATCGGCCGCGCCCCTTTCGCACAGCCGCCCCGGCCCGCGTCGGCATCCGGGTCCGCGTCGGCATTCCGATCGCGCCAGCGGGCATCTCCGGACGCCGGTCGTACACCTGGGTTCTGGCCCCTTTGCTCTGCTTCACCCCACGCACCGGAAACCGGTCGAAAATGATGCGCCGGTTGGAGCAGAGCAAAGGGGGCAAGGAGGGGATTATCTCCGCCGAGCGGTGCGTGGCTGGGGGACGGCGGGAGGGGTGGAGCCGCCGGGACGGGGTCGTCGGGATGGATGCGGCGGGTGGAGGAATGCTGCCGGCGGGGGGCGGGAATGCGTACGGACGGCCCGATGTTGCTACCGGCGACCAGCTGGTGTGGCCCGATACCGGGGCCCGGCGAGGGCCATGGCAGACTGGTCAATCGGCCACCGGTTCCGGTTCACGCCCCTTGATCGGCGCGCAGCGGCGCGCCAGGGCGACCCGGCGACCACGACGAGAGGACCGAGGCGACATGAAGCAGAACATCCACCCGGAGTACGTGAGCACCGACGTCACCTGCTCCTGCGGCAACACCTTCACCACCCGCAGCACCGCCAAGGGCGGCTCGATCCACGTCGAGACCTGCAGCGCCTGCCACCCGTTCTACACCGGCAAGCAGCGCGTCCTGGACACCGCTGGTCGGGTCGCGAAGTTCCAGCAGAAGTACGCCAAGGTTCAGGCCAAGAAGGCCAAGTAGCTCCTGGTCCGACGCCCGCGTCCGGTTCCCGCCGGACGCGGGCGTCGTCCGTCTGTTCCCACCCGTAGCCACCGTCGAAGGAGCGATGCCCCGCATGAGCAGCGAGCGCCTGGCCCGGCTCCTCGACGAGTACGCCGAGCTGGAGAAGCGGCTGGCCGACCCGGCCATCCACGCCGACCAGGGCACCGCCCGGCGGGTCGGCCGGCGGTACGCCGAGCTGGTCCCGCTGAACAAGGCCGCCGCGGAGCTGGAACAGGCCCGGGCGGATCTGGCCGCGGCGCGGGAGTTGGCCGCCGAGGACCCGTCCTTCGCGGCCGAGGCGGAGACGCTCGCCGCGGAGCTGCCCGCGATCGAGGAACGGCTGGCCGAACTGCTGATTCCGCGCGATCCGCACGACGCCAAGGACGTCATCGTCGAGATCAAGGCCGGCGAGGGCGGCGAGGAGTCGGCCCTGTTCGCCGGCGATCTCCTGCGGATGTACACCCGGTACGCCGAGCGACGTGGCTGGCTCACCGAGGTGATCGACGCCCAGGACTCCGACCTCGGTGGGGTCAAGGACGTCTCGCTGGCCATCAAGACCAAGGGTGTTCCCGAGGGCGGCAACGGCGTGTGGTCCCGGCTCAAGTGGGAGGGCGGCGTCCACCGGGTGCAGCGGGTGCCGGTCACCGAGTCGCAGGGCCGCATCCACACAAGTGCCGCCGGGGTGCTGGTGCTGCCGGAGGCCGAGGACGTCGACGTCACCATCGACCCCAACGAACTGCGGATCGACGTGTTCCGCTCGTCCGGGCCCGGCGGCCAGTCGGTGAACACCACCGACTCGGCAGTGCGCATCACCCACCTGCCCACCGGCATCGTGGTGTCCTGCCAGAACGAGAAGTCCCAGTTGCAGAACCGGGAACAGGCGATGCGGATCCTGCGGGCCCGGTTGCTCGCCGCCGCCCAGGAGCAGGCCGACGCGGCCGCCTCGGATGCGCGCAAGGCCCAGGTGCGCACGGTCGACCGGTCGGAGCGCATCCGCACCTACAACTTCCCGCAGAACCGGATCACCGATCACCGGATCGGCTACACGGCGTACAACCTCGACCTGGCGCTCGCCGGCGAACTCGACGGCGTGCTGGACGCGCTCAGCGAGGCCGACCGGGCCGCCCGGCTGGCCGGCGATCCGGAACTCGCCCGCCGCTGAGCCTGCTCAGGCTGCCCAGCCCACTCAGGCGCTGCGGGGGCGATCCTTGGCCCGCAGCATCTCCCGGTCGGCCGCCTCGAACGCGGCGCCGAGGGCGTCCCGCTGCCCCGGACCACCCGGAGCGACCTCGGAGAACCCGATGCTGACCCCGACCGGGGTGCCGGGCACCAGCGACTCCCAGTCCTCGGTGCGGATGGCGGCGTCGATGCGCCGGGCCACCTCGGCGGCCTCGGTCATCCCGGCGCCCGGCAGCACGACCACGAACTCGTCGCCGCCGTAGCGGGCCACGAAGTCACCCCGACGCATCACCCGGTTGATCACCCCGGCGATCCGCTGGAGGACCAGGTCCCCCGAGTGGTGCCCGTGCCGGGTGTTGACGGCCTTGAAGCCGTCCAGGTCGCAGACGCCGATCACGACCCGCTCGCCCCGGGCGACCACTGCCGCGATGTAGCGCTCCAGCCGGCGGCGGTTCGGCAGCCCGGTCAGCGGGTCGGTGAGCGCCTCACCCTCGAAACGGGCCGCCTCGCGGCGCATCTCCTCATGGTCGATGCGGGCCGCGATGCCGTCGATGTATACGTCGCGCAGCCGGTCGTGACGCTGGGCGGCGAGTCGGAAGGCCAACCGGTCGGCCCGGTGCGCCCCCGCATGGTCACCGGCCCGACCCAGCGCGATGCTGCGCAGCCGGGCCGGCTCGGCGGCGCCGAGGGTCTCGGCGGAGACCTGCACGCTGCCCAGCCGGGTGACCGCCTCGATGGGCCGACCGTCGGCGATGGCCAGACAGACCTGGCCGAGTTGGCGCATGTCGCGGGCGCGGGCGCTGTCCGCCCCGTGCCCGAGCAGTCGGGCCGGGTCGGCGCCGCGGACGGTCTCGACGACGTCGCCGAGGGCGGCTCGCCGGGCCCCGGCGTAGCCGTAGGCGGCGAGGCTGCTGGGACGCAGCCGGTCGGCGGTGCCGGTGGCGATGAACCGGTCGAGGTCGGTGGCGATGTCCCGCAGTACCCGCAGGCAACCGTCACCGTCACCGGTGTGGTCGAGGGCCACCGCGTTGCGCAGCCGGATGCCCGGGGCGGCGAACGTTTCCTCCGGGATGCCGGCGGCGTTACCGAGTTGCCGGGCCCGTTCGATCGCACCGAGGGCGTAGCCGTGGAAGCTCAGGTAGGAGTAGGCCATCGCCAGGTCGTGCCAGCCCCAGGCGGTGTCCCGATCCGGGTCGTCCACCGCCCCCAACGCGCGGGCGGATCGCACCAGGTGGGTCACGCAGCGGTCCAGCGCGCCCTGGTGGTGCGCGGCGAGCGCGGCCAGCGCGTTGAGGTGCCCGTGCAGGTAGGGCTCGGCGAGATCGCGTACCGCGGCGGACGCCTCTTCGATGGCCCGGGTGTACTCGGCCGTGCGGCCCAGGTTGATCAGCGCGGAGAGGCGCTGCACCAGCGCATCGGCACGGGCGTGGGGAGCACTTGTGGTACGCAGCACCTGCTCCAGGATCGCGTACGCCTCTGTGGAGCGGCTCACCTCTTGGAGCGCCCGCGCCTTTCTCAGGGCGTCAACCTGGTCGTCGACCCGGTCGAGCCAGCCCACCCGCGACCTCCTGTCGGTGCGCCGCTGCACCTGCTTTTGCACGTGCACCGCGACGATTCATGATTATGGCGTGACCACCGAGCCGCAATACCCGTCCGAAGGTACGAGACGACACCGCCCGTCTCCGCTGGTGGCCGTCGCGGCCCGGGAACTGCTCGCCGCCGGGGTGACCTCGGCCCGGGTGGAGGCGGAGCTGCTGGCCGCGTACGTGCTCGGGGTGCCGCGGGGTCGGTTGGCCATCGCCGACGGTTTCACCGACGAGCAACTGGACCGTTACCGAGCGCTTGTGGGTCGGCGGGCGCGGCGGGAGCCGCTGCAACACCTCACCGGTGACGCCGCTTTCCGGCATCTGGAGCTGGCGGTCGGGCCGGGTGTCTTCGTCCCGCGCCCGGAGACCGAACTGCTCGCCGGCTGGGGGATCGAGCAGGCCCGTCGGGCGGGCCGGCCCCGGCCGTTGGTGGTGGACCTGTGCAGCGGGTCCGGGGCGATCGCGCTGTCGGTGGCCCAGGAGGTGCCGGACGCCCGGGTGGTCGCGGTCGAGCGTTCGTCGGCCGCGCTGGCCTGGCTGCGGCGCAACGCCGCCGACCGGGCTGCGGCGGGGGACCGGCCGATCGAGGTGGTCGAGGCGGACGTCACCGACCCCGACCTGCTGGCCGGGCTGGTCGGTCAGGTCGACGTGCTGTTGTGCAACCCGCCGTACGTGCCGCAGGCGGTGGCCGTACCCCCGGAGGTGGCCGGGCACGACCCGGCGGAGGCGGTGTTCGCCGGGGCGGACGGCCTGGGCGTCATCCGTCCGGTGATCGACCGGGCGGCGACGCTGCTGCGGCCGGGCGGTCAGCTCGGCGTGGAACACGACGACACGCACGGCGCGGCGGTGCCCGAACTGCTTGCCGAGGACGGTCGCTACACCGCGATCAGCGCGCACCGGGATCTCGCCGGGCGGGCCCGGTTCGCCACCGCGTCCCGCCGTGCGGACCACCCGGCAGCCGGTCCGGTCGACACGTGGCAGACTGACTCCTCGTGATGCTCTACGACTGCCGGTCAATGGCCGACCGGGACCGCGGCATCGCTGCGGCCATCGAGGCGGTCCGCAACGGCGAGTTGGTGGTCCTGCCGACCGACACGGTCTACGGGATCGGCGCGGACGCCTTCACCCCGTACGCGGTCAGGGCCCTGCTGGACGCCAAGGATGCCCCGCACTCGCCGCCGCCGGTGCTGATCGGTTCCCGGCACACCCTCGACGGCCTGGTCTTCTCGCTGCCGGCCGCGGCGCGAGACCTGGTGGAGGCGTTCTGGCCGGGCGCGTTGACGATTCTGGTGCAGCACTCGGCGAGCCTGCGCTGGGATCTCGGCGACGACAGCGGGGTGGTGGCGGTGCGGATGCCGCTGCATCCGGTGGCGTTGGAGGTGCTGCGCGAGACGGGCCCGATGGCGGTCGCGTCGGCCAACAAGTTCGGCCAGCAGCCCGCGCTCACCGCCGACGAGGCGCGTGACCAGCTCGGGTACTCGGTGCGGGCGTACCTGGAGGCGGGACCGGCCGTGGATCCGGTGCCCAGCACGATCGTGGATCTCACAGGTGACGTGCCGGTGCTCGTCCGGGAGGGTGGCATCGGGCTGGCCAAGCTCCGCGAAGTGGTGCCGGAGCTGCGCGAGAGTCAGGTGGCGTAGATGCCTCCGTTCACCGTCCTGCACGTCTGCATGGGCAACATCTGCCGCTCGCCGATGGCGGAGCGGCTGCTCGTCGTCGCCGTACGGGAGCGGTTGGTCCGGCGTGACGTCGACCCGGCCCGCGCCGACGAGGTCCTGCACAGTCACAGTGCCGGCACGGGCGGCTGGCACGCCGGCGAGGAGATGAACCCGCCGGCCGCGCGGCAGGTGGTCAACCGGGGTGGCAGCACCGCCGGGTTCGCCGCCCGGAAGCTGCGCTCGGATCACATCGACGCGGCGGACCTGGTGTTGACCGCCACCGCCGACCAGCAGGAGTACGTGGTGGCGCTGCGCCCGGACGCCGCGTCGCGCACCTTCGTGCTCGGCGAGTTCGGCCGGATGCTCGCCACGGTGGATCCGGCGACGTTGCCGGCGGCCGAGGCGACGCCGGAGGCGGTGCACGCCCGCGGGGTGGCACTTGTCGAGGCGGCACACGCGGCCCGTCAGGGCGGCGCGCTGCTGCCCGGCGACGACCTCGACGATCCGTGGGGCCGTGGTGACCAGTGCTTCACCCGGGTAGCCGACGAGATCGAGGAGACCGTTCATCCGCTCGCGGCGGCATTGCTGCCCTGATCGGTGAATTTCCTCCGTATTCGGGGGAAAGGGCGGCGTACGTGGTGAAAAGCGCCATTCTGAGAGGGTCCTGACGGCTCCTGCGGGGAGAGCTGATGACCCGGGCGTTGCTGCCGAAAGTGTTTACCGTCCTGTTGGCCGGCGCGCTGGCCGGACTGGCGCTGGCGGTGGCGGCGCTGCCCGCCGCGCTGGTGTACGGCGTCGGTCTCTCGGCGCTCTCCGCGCCGTACGCGGATCTGCCCAACACGCTGCGTACGCCGCCGACCGCCCAACGGTCCAACCTGTACGCCAACGACGGCACCACCCTGATCACCTCCTTCTACCAGGAGGACCGGGTGGACGTGCCGTTGGACGAGGTGGCGCCGGTGATGCGCCAGGCGATCATCGCCGCCGAGGACGCCCGTTTCCACGAACACAGCGGGGTCGACCTGCGTGGCATCCTGCGGGCCTTCACCGTCAACCGGCGCGACGGCGCCACCCGGCAGGGTGCCTCCACGCTGACCATGCAGTACGTGCGCAACGTACTGAGCAACGATCCCCGGCTCAGCGAGGCGCAGCGGGCCGCCGCCACCGAGGTGAGCACCGCGCGCAAGGTTCAGGAGATCCGGTACGCGCTCGCCCTGGAACGGGAGCTCACCAAGGATCAGATCCTGGCCCGGTACCTCAACATCGCCTACTTCGGCGCCGGCGCGTACGGTGTCGCCGCCGCCAGCAAGCGCTACTTCTCGGTCTCGCCGGCCGAGTTGACGCTGGCTCAGGCCGCGTTGCTGGCGGGGTTGGTGCGCTCGCCGCACACCGACGACCCGATCCACGGCGACGCGGACAGCGCGATGGCCCGCCGGGGGTACGTCCTGGACCGGCTGGTCGAGTCCGGCCAGGTCCCGCCCGACGTGGCCCAGCGCGCCCAGGCCGAGCCGTTGAACCTGCGCCCGAGCGAGACCCCGAACGACTGCACGGCGGTGCCCGAGGGATACAACGACTGGGGCTTCTTCTGTGATTGGTTCACCCGCTGGTGGAACGACCAGCGGGCGTTCGGCAGCACCGTCGACGAGCGGCAGCGCACCCTGCGCCGGGGCGGCTTCACCATCGTCTCCACCCTCGACCCGGCGGTGCAGCGGTCCACCACCGAGCAGGTGCGTCGGGTCTACTCGGCGCAGGCCCGGTACGCGATGCCGACCGCGGTCGTGCAGCCCGGCACCGGGCGGGTGCTGGCCATGTCGGTGAACCGGACCTACAGCGTGGCGGCGAACCCGCCCGGGCAGAAGAACCACCCGAACACCGTCAACCAGCTCGTCGGCGGGGGCGGCACGATCGTCGGCTACCAGGGCGGCTCCACGTTCAAACTCTTCACGCTGCTGGCCGCGCTGGAGGCCGGGTTGCCGTTGAACACCGTGTTCGACGCGCCGGACCGGATTCGCACCAGGTACCAGATCAGCGGCGAGACCAGTTGCGGCGGGTACTGGTGCCCGGAGAACGCCAGCGCGTCGATGAGCGGCGAGCATGACATGTGGACCGCCTTCGGGCAGTCGGTCAACACCTACTTCGCCTGGCTGACCGAGCAGGTCGGTGCCGACCGGGTGGTGGAGATGGCCGAACGGCTCGGCATTGTGTTGCGGGCCGGCGACGACGCCCAGCTGGCCCGGCACGGGGCACGTGACTGGGGGCCGTTCACGCTCGGCGTGGCTGCTACCACCCCGCTGGACCTGGCCGGGGCGTACGCCACGGTGGCGGCGGAGGGGATCTGGTGCGCCCCCACTCCGATCACCTCGATCACCGACGCCACCGGACGGCGGGTCGGTGCCGGGCAACCGGACTGCCGGCAGGTGCTCGACGTGGACGTGTCCCGTGCGGCGGTGGACGCGGCGCGTTGCCCGGTCGGTGACCAGTCGATGTACCACACCTGCGACGGCGGCACGGCCACCCGACTGCGCGGCCAGCTCAATCGGCCGGTGGGCGGCAAGACCGGCAGCTCCGAGCGGTACGCCACGGAGACGGTGGTGGCGTTCACCCCACAGTTGGCGGTCGCCGCGATGGCGGCCAACCCGGACGATCCCCAGGACGCGGTGGGTCACGCGGTGCAGCGGGCGATGGTGGATTCGGTGGGGGAGATCCTCGCCTTCGCCCTGCGGGACCAGCCGGTCCGCGATTTCGTGCCGCCCAGCGACACGACGGCCTGGCGGGTCACCGGCGAACGCACCGGCAACTGAGCCTGAGCCTGACTGTTAAGAAGGGGCCCCTGCTCTACAGAAGGCGATAAGAAGGTGCCCTTCCTTACCGCTCGGCGCTTACCGCTCGGCGCGGCCGGTGATGTTGCGGGCCATGCCGCCGAAGACCAGGGCGTGGAAGGGTGCCACCGCAGCCCAGTAGGCGTGCCCGGCCAGACCGTGCGGCAGGAAGACGGCGCGCTGCCGGTAGCGGACGCCACCGTCGTCGCCGCGCTGGACCCGCAGCTCCAGCCAGGCCCGGCCGGGTAGCCGCATCTCGGCGCGCAGGCGCAGCAACTCGCCCGGCACGATCTCCTCGACCCGCCAGAAGTCCAGCGCCTCGCCCACTCTCAGGTGCTGCGGGTGGCGTCGCCCCCGGCGCAGTCCCACCCCGCCGACCAGCTTGTCCAGCCAGCCGCGTACCGACCAGGCCAGCGGGAACGAGTACCAGCCGTGCTCGCCGCCGACGCCTTCGATGACCTGCCACAGCGCCTCAGGTGAGGCCGTCACCGGCCGTTCGCGTACGTCGGTGTAGGCGGTGCCGCCGCTCCAGTCGGGGTCGCTGGGCAGCGGCTCGGCAGGTGCGTTCGGTCCGGCCGCCGTGGACCAGCAGGTCTCCACCTGGGCGTCGCGGACCTTGGCCAGGGCCAGTTCGACAGCCTCGTCGAAGCCGGTCAACCCGCCTGGCGGGTCCGGCAGGTACGCCGCGATGTCGTGCTCGTGCGCGACGGCCTCGTGGATCAGGCTGGCGACCAGCGGCCGGGCCAGCGCGTTGGGTACCGGGGTGACCAGCCCGACCCAGTACGACGAGAGCGTCGGGGTCAGCGGGCGGACCGGCAGCAGCAGCCGGCGGGGCAGCCCGGCGACCCGGGCGTAGCGCTGCATCATCTCGCCGAAGGTGAGCACGTCCGGGCCGGCGATGTCGAAGCCCCGGTCGACCTCGGCCGGCAGGCTCGCGCAGCCGACCAGGTAGTGCAGTACGTCGCGGACCGCGATCGGCTGGATCCGGTTGGTCACCCAGCGTGGGGTGACCATCACCGGCAGCCGCTCGGTGAGGTAGCGCAGCATCTCGAACGACGCCGAGCCGGAGCCGATGATCACCGCTGCTCGCAGCACCACCGTCGGCACCCCGCTGGCCTGCAGGATCCGCCCCACCTCGCTACGCGAGCGCAGGTGCGCCGAGGTGGCCGGGTCGTCCGCCGCCGGCTCCGGACCGCCCAGATAGACGATCCGGCGTACGCCAGCCGCCCGGGCCGCGGTGGCGAAGTTCGTGGCGGCCTGCCGGTCGGTGGCCTCGAAACCGGCCTGTCCGAGCGAGTGCACGAGGTAGTACGCCACGTCGACGCCGTCGAACGCCGCAGGTAGGGTCTCCGCCCGACTCAGGTCGGCCTCGACGATCTCGACCTGCCCGGACCAGGGCACGTCACGCAGCCGTCCGGCCCGTCGGGCCAGGCAGCGCACGTCGTACCCCTGTGCCAGCAGGCGGGGCGCCAGACGTCCGCCGATGTAACCTGTCGCGCCGGTGACCAGGCATCTCACGGCTTCCAGTCTGCGGCCCAATAGACTCATGCGCTGTGGAGACCGCGACAGGCACCTTTTGGGGGCCGGACTTCGAGCAACTGAGCACCAGCGATCCGGAGATCGCGGAGGTGGTGCTCGGCGAACTCGACCGGCTGCGTACCGGCCTGCAACTGATCGCCAGTGAGAACCTCACCTCGCCGGCGGTGCTGGCCGCGCTGGGCTCCACGCTGACCAACAAGTACGCCGAGGGTTATCCGGGGCGGCGTTACTACGGCGGTTGCGCCCAGGTGGACCGGGCCGAGGAGATCGGCATCTCCCGGGCGAAGGACCTCTTCGGTGCCGAGCACGCCAACCTCCAGCCGCACTCGGGGGCGAGCGCCAACCTGGCCGCGTACGCCGCCCTGGTGCAGCCGGGGGACACGGTGCTGGCGATGGAGTTGCCACACGGTGGGCACCTGACCCACGGCAGCCGGGTCAACTTCTCCGGCAAGTGGTTCCAGCCGGTCGGCTACACCGTCCGGCGGGACACCGAGCTGATCGACTACGACGAGGTACGCGACCTCGCCCTGGCCCATCGACCCAAGATGATCATCTGTGGCGCGACAGCGTACCCCCGACTGATCGACTTCGCGCTGTTCCGGGGGATCGCCGACGAGGTCGGGGCGTACCTGATGGTGGACGCGGCGCACTTCATCGGGCTGGTCGCCGGGCAGGCCGTGCCCTCACCGGTGCCGTACGCCGACGTCGTCTGCGCCACCACGCACAAGGTGCTGCGCGGACCGCGCGGCGGGATGATCCTCTGTCGGGAGTCGCTGGCCGAGCGGATCGACAAGGCGGTCTTCCCGTTCACCCAGGGCGGCCCGCTGATGCATGCCGTCGCGGCCAAGGCGGTCGCCCTGCACGAGGCGGCCCAGCCGGAGTACCGGCGCTACGCCGCCCAGGTGGTGGCGAACGCTCAGGCGCTGGCCGACGGGCTGGCCGCCGAGGGCATGCGCCCGGTCTCCGGCGGCACCGACACCCACCTGGCGTTGATCGACCTTCAGGAGACCGGGGTGACCGGGGCCGAGGCCGAGGCGCGGTGCGACGCGGCGACCATCACGCTGAACAAGAACGCCATTCCGTACGACCCGCACAAGCCGATGGTCGCCTCCGGTATCCGGGTGGGCACCCCGTGCGTCACCACCCAGGGCATGACCGAACCACAGATGCGGCAGGTAGCGGAGTTGATAGCCCGAGCGGTACGCGCTGATCCGTCGGCTCCGGGCGGGGCCGACGTACTGGCCGGGGTCGCCGCCGACGTGGCCGAGCTGGTCGCCGAGTTCCCGGCGTACCCCCGATGACCGCGCCGCGTGCCGGTGAGCCCGGCGTGGCCGCGACGACCGCACCGCGGGCGGGGGAGCCGGGTGCGATCCGGGCCCGGCTGCCGCACCTGCGCCTGCCGCTGCTCGCCTGCGCCGCGTTGGCGGTGGTCGCGGTGCCCGTCGCGGCCTGGTTGCGCGGGCCGACCAGCGCGGCCGGAGTGGCCGCCGGCATCGCCCTGGTGATCGTCAGCTATCTGATCTCCAGCTTCTCGGTGGCCTGGGCCGACGCGGTGCACCCGAAGCTGATCATGTCAGTGGGCTTGATCACGTACGCCACGAAGATCGTGATTCTGGGCGTGGCGATGGCGGCGGTCGCGGCCACCGGTTGGCCCGGACTGCCGGATATGGGCGTGGCCATCATCGCGGCCGTGGTGGTATGGACCGGGGCTCACCTGACCTGGGCGCTGCGCACCCCGCTGCCCACCGTGGACCGTTCGGTCGACCACTGACCGTACGGTTGGTTCTCTCCGGGCGTTTCGTGGTCCTGTTCCGGTGGCCGGACAGGAGTACTCTTACCCGAGGCTCGACCCGCCGGCTCCCAACGCCCGCACGCTGCTCGCAGTGTGGGGGGTGCCGCACACTCGTGAAACTCCCGGCTGATAGTGTTCGCCACGTCATGGCCGACAACCCTCACCGCAAAAGCTCCGACGAACACTCGTCGGAAGGCGCAGCCGGATCCGTCGTTGGTTACCTGCTCGCCGGCATCGTGGTGTGGGGATTCCTCGGCTGGTTGGCGGGGGAAATCCTCGGACTGCCGACCGGCATCGGGATCGCCGTTGGCATGATGCTCGGCGCAGCCGGAGCGATCTACCTGATCATGAAGAGGCTCAGTGCCTGAGTGCCGGCACGCGCGGGTCTGTCGAGTGCGGAGGATGACACGGTGAGCGGACAGCTTGTCGCCGCAGAGGGCCTTCCCTGGCCCCCCAGCGTCGGAGACTTCTACCCGCCGGATCTCGCCGGTCCGTGGGTCACGAAGTTCACGCTGATGATCTGGCTGGCCGTCGGGCTTCTGATCATCTTCTTCATGGCCACCTACCGGAACCCGAAGCTCGTGCCGAGCAAGGGTCAGTGGATGGCCGAGTCCGTCTACGGCCTGGTCCGGGACAACATCGCCCGCGAGCAGATGGGCAAGGACGGCATCCGGTTCGCGCCCTACTTCACGGTGTTGTTCTGCTTCATCGTGGTGACCAACCTCTTCGGCATCGTCCCTGGGTTGCAGATCTCGCCGAACTCGCACATCGCCTTCCCGATCGTGCTCGCTGTGATCACCTACGTGATGTACCTCTACATCGGCGTCCGTAAGCACGGTCTGGGTAGCTACCTCAAGCAGACCCTGATCATCCCGGGCGTGCCGTGGCCGATGCACTTCCTGCTGATCCCGATCGAGTTCCTGCAGAACTTCATCAACCGGCCGGTCACCCTGGCAGTGCGACTCTTCGCCAACATGTTCGCCGGCCACCTGATCCTGCTGGTGTTCACCGTCGGCGGCTTCGTGATGCTCGCCTCGGACAACCTGTTCATCCAGGTCTCGTCGATCGCCGCCTTCCTGATGGCCATCCTGATGGCCTTCTTCGAGGTGCTGGTCGCGCTGTTGCAGGCATACGTCTTCGTCACCCTGACCGCCAACTACATCGGCAGCTCGCTCGCCGACGAGCACTGACCACAGACTTCGGCGGGCCGCCCGGCCCGACCAGAGCTTCCGGTACGACCGCGTACGCGTGAGGGATCACGCGTCTACTAGGAGGAATACCAGCAATGGACGTTATTGCCGCCATCGAGGGCAGCGTCAACACCATCGGTTACGGTCTCGCCGCCATCGGCCCCGGCATCGGTGTCGCCCTGGTCTTCGCGGCCTACATCCAGGCCAGCGCCCGCCAGCCGGAGTCCGCCGGCTACAACCGCACCTGGCTGGTCCTGGGCTTCGCGCTGGTCGAGGCGCTCGCCCTGTTCGGCCTGGTGCTCGCGTTCGCAGTCTGACACCTCGCCCGACGCGACCCGGAGGTCTGACATGAATCTCGCCGCTGAAGGCGTGGAGCACCACCCGCTCGTGCCGATCTGGCAGGAGCTTGTCGTCGGGTCGATCGCGTTCGCCCTGCTCTGCTTCGTCCTGATGAAGTTCGTGCTGCCGCGCATGGAGACGATGTACCAGGCGCGGGTCGACGCGATCGAGGGCGGCCTCAAGCGTGCCGAGGCTGCTCAGGCCGAGGCGAACCAGCTGCTGGAGCAGTACCGGGCCCAGCTCGCCGAGGTGCGTACCGAGGCGGCGCAGATCCGGGACGACGCCCGCGCCGACGCCGAGTCGATCCGTACCGAAATCCTGGCCAAGGCCCGGGAAGAGTCGGACCGGATCATCGCCGCCGGCCGGGAGTCGCTGGCCGTGGAGCGGCAGACCATCGTGCGCGAGCTGCGCGCGGAGGTCGGCGGCCTCGCGGTCGACCTGGCCAGCCGGATCGTGGGCGAGTCGCTCGCCGACGAGGCCCGTCGTAAGGGCACGGTCGAGCGGTTCCTCACCGACCTCGAGAGCGCGGGGGCCCGCTGATGCAGGCCGCCAGCCGGGAGTCCTACGCCACCGCCCTGGCGCGGTTGGAGGAGTACATCTCCCGCGCCGAGCCGTCGGCGGTCGCCGCCACCGGTGCCGAACTGCTCGCCGTGGCGGACCTGCTGCGGCGGGAGGTTCGGCTGCGCCGGGCACTGTCCGACCCGGCCCGTGCCGGTGCGGACCGGACCGGGCTGCTGACCTCGGTGCTCTCCGGCAAGGTCGGCGCGGACACGCTCGACCTGCTCGGCACGCTTGTCGCCGGCCGGTGGTCGGCGCCGTCGGAGCTGCTCGACGGTGCCGAGCGCCTCGGCGTGCAGGCCCTGCTGGGCAGTGCCGACCGGGCCGACGAACTGGGCGAGGTCGAGGACGAGCTGTTCCGCTTCGGCCAGGTGGTCGCCGCAGACCCGCAGCTGTCCAACGCCCTGTCCGACCCGAACGCGCCGGTGGCGCAACGGGCCGAGCTGGTCGGGATGCTCCTGACGGGCAAGGCCCGCCCGGCGACGGTGCGACTGGTCGAGGCGGCCCTGGCCGGCTTCGGCGGCCGATCGTTCTCCACCGCGCTGTCCCGGCTGGTGGAGTTGGCGGCGGAACGGCGGGACCGGCAGGTCGCGTACGTGACCGTCGCGGCACCCCTCAGCGAGGACGAGGAACGTCGGCTGAGTGACCGGCTCGCGGCCATCTACGGTCGCGCGGTCGCCGTGAAGCTTACGGTTGACCCGGCGATCCTCGGTGGAGCGAGCGTCCGGGTGGGTTCGGACCTGTACGACGGGACGATCCTGCGCCGCCTCAACGAGACCCGTAACGCGCTCGCGAAGCGCTGACCAGCACCCCGCGAAGCGCCCGGAAACGACAGTCGACCCGAGGACCGGTCGGTACTAGGTATCCCGGGCCCCTGATACTTAAGGAAGCAGAGGATGGCCGAGCTGACCATCTCGACGGAGGAGATCCGCGGCGCGCTTGAGCGCTACGTCTCCTCCTACTCGCCCGACGTCTCCCGTGAGGAGGTCGGCACCGTCGCCGACACCGGCGACGGCATCGCCCACGTCGAGGGCCTGCCCTCGACCATGACCAACGAGCTGCTGGAGTTCGAGGACGGCACGCTCGGCGTGGCGCTGAACCTCGACGTCCGGGAGATCGGTGTCGTCGTCCTCGGCGACTACTCCGGGCTTGAGGAGGGGCAGCGCGTCAAGCGCACCGGCCGGGTTCTTTCCGTACCGGTCGGCGACGCCTTCCTCGGCCGCGTGGTCAACGCGCTCGGCCAGCCGATCGACGGCCTCGGCGAGATCGTCGACGAGGGCTACCGCGAGCTGGAGCTCCAGGCTCCGAACGTGATGGCCCGGCAGTCCGTCTTCGAGCCGATGCAGACCGGCATCAAGGCCATCGACGCGATGACCCCGATCGGTCGGGGCCAGCGGCAGCTGATCATCGGTGACCGGAAGACCGGCAAGACCACTGTCGCCCTGGACACCATCCTCAACCAGCGCGAGAACTGGGCCACCGGCGACCCGAAGAAGCAGGTCCGCTGCATCTACGTCGCCATCGGCCAGAAGGCCTCCACCATCGCCTCCATCAAGGGGCAGCTGGAGGAGGCGGGCGCGATGGAGTACACCACCATCGTCGCCTCCCCGGCGTCCGACCCGGCGGGCTTCAAGTACCTCGCTCCGTACACCGGCTCGTCCATCGGGCAGCACTGGATGTACGGCGGCAAGCACGTTCTGATCGTCTTCGACGACCTGAGCAAGCAGGCCGAGGCGTACCGGGCCGTGTCGCTGCTGCTGCGTCGCCCGCCGGGCCGTGAGGCGTACCCGGGTGACGTCTTCTACCTGCACTCTCGGCTGCTGGAGCGCTGCGCGAAGCTCTCCGACGAGATGGGCGGCGGCTCGATGACCGGCCTGCCGATCATCGAGACGAAGGCCAACGACATCTCGGCCTTCATCCCGACCAACGTCATCTCGATCACCGACGGTCAGATCTTCCTGGAGACCGACCTGTTCAACCAGGGGGTCCGGCCGGCCATCAACGTCGGTACCTCGGTCTCCCGGGTCGGTGGCGCCGCGCAGATGAAGCCGATGAAGAAGGTCTCCGGTTCGCTGCGGCTGAACCTCGCCCAGTTCCGTGAGCTGGAGGCCTTCGCGGCCTTCGCCTCGGACCTGGACAAGGCCTCCCGCGCTCAGCTGGACCGTGGTGCCCGTCTGGTCGAGCTGCTCAAGCAGCCGAACTACTCGCCGTACCCGGTGCAGGACGAGGTCGTCTCGGTCTGGGCCGGTACCGAGGGCAAGCTGGACGACATCCCGGTCGGTGACGTGCGGCGCTTCGAGACCCAGTTCCTGGAGTACCTGCGGCGCAAGCACAACGCCACCCTCCAGGCGATCGCCGACAACAAGTGGGACGACGAGATCATCGCCGCCCTCGACGCGGCGGTCGCGGAGTTCAAGAAGGGCTTCCTGGGCCGCGAGGACGAGCGCACGGTCAACGAGGCGCCGGCGGAGCCGCTGGAGGGCGAGTCCGAGCACGAGACGGTCACCCGCTACAGCGGCGGTGCTCCGGCCGAGAAGCGTTAGGGTCGGGCCATGGCGGCGCAGGTACGTGTTCTTCGTCAACGCATTCGCTCGGCGAAGGGGATGAAGAAGATCACCAAGGCGATGGAGCTCGTGGCGACGAGCCGGATCGCCAAGGCCCAGGCCCGGGTGGAGGCGTCCCTGCCGTACGCCCGCGCCATCACCGGCGTGCTCACGGCGCTGGCGTCCAACGCGCGGATCGACCACCCGATGCTGACCCCGCGCGAGCGGGTGCGGCGGGCGGGCGTGCTGCTGGTAACCGCCGACCGGGGTCTGGCCGGCGGTTACAGCTCCAACGCCATCCGGACGGCGGAGTCGCTGATCGCCCGGCTGCAGGCCGACGGCAAGGAGCCGGTGCTCTATGTCATCGGTCGCAAGGGTGTCTCGTTCTACCGCTTCCGCAACCGGCCGATCGAGGCCAACTGGACGGGCTTCTCGGAGCAGCCGTCCTTTGCCGACGCCCGTGAGGTCGGTGAGACGCTGATCAAGGCGTTCGTCGCCGGTGCGGACGACGTGGACGGCGGCCCGGGTCCCGACGGCGTACGCGGGGTGGACGAGTTGCACATCGTCTACACCGAGTTCAAGTCGTTGATGACCCAGAACCCGGTCACCCGGATCATCGGTCCGCTCCAGGTCGAGGAGCGGCCCCGCTCGGAGGCGGCGCCCGGCGCCCTGCCGGACTACGACTTCGAGCCGGACCCGGAGGCACTGCTCGACGCGTTGCTGCCGAAGTACATCAACACGCGGATCTACGCGGCGTTGCTGGAGTCGGCGGCGAGCGAGTCGGCGGCTCGTCGGCGGGCGATGAAGAGCGCCACCGACAACGCCGAAGAGATGATCGACAAGTACACGCGTGAGATGAACTCGGCCCGCCAGGCCGGGATCACCCAGGAGATCAGTGAGATCGTCGGCGGCGCTAACGCGCTGGCCGCGTCGGGAAGTGAAGTGTGATGACTGCCCCAGTAGAGACCAAGACGGCCACCGGTCGCGTGGTCCGGGTCATTGGCCCGGTCGTCGACGCCGAGTTCCCGCGCGACGCCATGCCGGACCTGTTCAACGCCCTGCACGTGAACGTGACCCTCTCCGGCGGTGAGAAGACGCTGACCCTGGAGGTCGCCCAGCACCTGGGTGACAACCTGGTCCGCGCGATCTCGATGCAGCCCACCGACGGTCTGGTCCGGGGTGCCGAGGTGAGCGACACCGGCTTCCCGATCCGGGTGCCGGTCGGCGACGCGGTCAAGGGCCACGTCTTCAACGCGATCGGCGAGTGCCTCAACCTCACCGAGGGTGAGACCATCCAGGCCGACGACCACTGGGGCATCCACCGTAAGGCCCCGGCGTTCGCGGACCTGGAGCCGAAGACCGAGATGCTGGAGACCGGCATCAAGGTCATCGACCTGCTCGCCCCGTACGTCAAGGGTGGCAAGATCGGCCTGTTCGGCGGTGCCGGCGTGGGCAAGACGGTGCTCATCCAGGAGATGATCACCCGAGTTGCCCGTAACTTCGGTGGTACCTCGGTCTTCGCCGGCGTGGGTGAGCGCACCCGTGAGGGCAACGACCTCATCCACGAGATGACCGACTCCGGCGTCATCGACAAGACCGCGCTGGTCTACGGCCAGATGGACGAGCCGCCGGGCACCCGGCTGCGGGTCGCTCTGTCCGCGCTGACCATGGCGGAGTACTTCCGGGACGTGAAGAAGCAGGAGGTGCTGCTCTTCATCGACAACATCTTCCGCTTCACCCAGGCCGGTTCCGAGGTCTCCACCCTGCTGGGCCGGATGCCCAGCGCGGTGGGTTACCAGCCGACCCTGGCCGACGAGATGGGCGAGCTCCAGGAGCGGATCACCTCCGTCCGGGGCCAGGCCATCACCTCGATGCAGGCGATCTACGTGCCGGCGGACGACTACACCGACCCCGCCCCGGCGACCACCTTCGCCCACCTGGACGCGACCACCAACCTTGAGCGGTCGATCTCCGACAAGGGCATCTACCCGGCGGTGGACCCGCTGGCGTCCTCGTCGCGGATCCTCGCGCCCGAGTTCGTCGGCCAGGAGCACTTCCAGGTGGCCAGCGAGGTCAAGCGGATCCTCCAGCGGTACAAGGACCTGCAGGACATCATCGCCATCCTTGGCATCGAGGAGCTCTCCGAGGAAGACAAGATCACGGTCCAGCGGGCCCGGCGGATCGAGCGCTTCCTGTCGCAGAACACCTACGCGGCGGAGCAGTTCACCGGCGTGCCGGGCTCGACGGTCCCGATCAAGGAGACCATCGAGGCGTTCCGGAAGATCAGCGAGGGCGAGTACGACCACTTCCCCGAGCAGGCGTTCTTCATGTGCGGTGGGCTCGACGACCTGGAGAAGAAGGCCGCCGAGCTGATGAAGGGCTGACCCTTCGGTCAGATCGCATGAACGAGAAAGGCCGTCCCGGACAACTCCGGGGCGGCCTTTCGTTCACCTTTGGCACGTACCATCGCCGCTGCCCGGTTTTCCGTGGTCGGCGATCACGACCTCCGCGAGATACCGTCTACTCCACGCTCATGCGCCGATGAGTGGTGATCGTGTTCAACCATTCGGATGTGCGTACCCGTATCCCCTGCGGGGACGCGACGAACGGAGATGCTCGTGGGTAAGGCCGGCAGACGCGGCAAGCGTGGTGGGCGACCGTCGATCTGGCGCGGTGTCCCGGTCTGGGCCAGGTTCTGCACCATCTTCGGCGTGGTGCTGATGATGCTCAGTGGCACGTCCCTTGTGGGTGCCGAGGCGTTGATGGCCCGCTACGAGGGCGCCATCGGCAAGGCCGACCTCTTCGGCGACCAGGCGGCCGGTGCCAGCGAACGCAAGAGCGACATCAAGGGACCGCTGAACATCCTGCTGGTCGGCATCGACCCACGAAACGACAGGACCGCACCGCTGGCTGACGCGATCATGGTCCTGCACGTGCCGGAGGAGTTGGACCGGGCGTACCTCTTCTCGCTGCCCCGCGACCTCTACGTCGAGATCCCGGCGTACCCCAAGGCGGGCTTCAACGGCAGCATGTCCAAGCTGAACGACGCGATGTCCTTCGGCAGCCGGGTGCCCGACGGCGGCAAGCCGGATGCGGCCCGCGGCTTCGAACTGCTCGCCACCACCGTGCAGAACGTCACCGGAATCAAGCGCTTCGACGCCGGTGCGATCATCAACTTCTCCGGCTTCCAGAAGATCGTCGACGCCATGGGCGGCGTCACCATGAACATCGAGCGGGAGGTCCGCTCCGAGCACCGCGAGCCGAACGGCAAGCACCGCAAGGGCAACCCCAACGGCGAGGGCTACATCGGCCCGCAGGCGGTCTACCCGAAGGGCAAGCAGCACCTGAGTGGCTGGCAGGCGCTGGACTACGTCCGCCAGCGGTACCCGGAGAACGGCGTGCCCGACGGTGACTACGGGCGGCAGCGGCACCAGCAGCAGTTCGTCAAGGCGATGGCCGGCCAGGCGTTCAGCGCCGACGTGGTGACCAACCCGGTCAAGCTGGACCGGGTGCTGCGGGCGGCCGGTGAGTCGCTGATCTTCAGCGGTCGGGGGCACAGCGTGGTCGACTTCGCGCTGGCGCTCAAGGACATCCGGCCCGGCAACATCCAGATGATCAAGCTGCCGGGCGGAGGCATCTTCAACAACAGGGGCGGCTATATCGGCGAGCGCTTCGAGCCCGAGGTGGACGACTTCTTCGTCGCGCTGGAGCGTGGAGTGCTCGATCCGTTCCTGCTCGAACATCCCAAGCTGGTCAACAAGGGCTGAGGAGTGGTGCAGCTCTCGGTACCCGCGTGAAGAACAGCTCCGGGACGCTACTAGACTTTCCCCAATCCGCCTCAGCAAGGAGACAGCGTGGCAGAGCAGCTCAACGTCCAGCTCGTGGCCGTAGAGGAGAAGGTCTGGTCCGGCAAGGCCGAGATGGTCATGGCCCGGACGACCGAAGGTGAGCTGGGTGTGCTGCCGGGGCACGCGCCTCTGCTCGGCCAGCTCGCCGAGCCCGGCCAGGTACGCATCAAGCTTCCCGGTGGCGAGCAGGTCGCCTACGAGGTGTCCGGCGGCTTCCTCTCCGTGAGCGGGCAGGGCGTCACCGTGCTCGCCGAGAGCGCAAGCCCGGCCTCCGCCGCTTCGGGTAACTGAGCCGACCCGCCGATGGAGATCGTGGAAGGGATCGGAATCGGCTTCGCCGTGATTGTCGGCGCGATTCTGTTCCTCTTCATCCGGCGGGCAGTGGTCACCAGAAGCGGAGGCATCATCCGGCTCAGCGTCCGGACCTCCACGATGCTCGACGGCCGGGGCTGGTCGCCCGGCTTCGGCAGGTTCGTCGGCGACGAACTCCGCTGGTACCGGATGGTCAGTTTCGCGGTACGCCCCAAGCGGGTGCTCTCCCGCGACGGGCTGAGCGTGGAGCGACGGCGGTTGCCGGAGGGCCAGGAACGACTGGCCATGCCGGCGGACTGGGTCATTCTCCGCTGTACGAGTCGACACGCTCCGGTCGAGATCGCCATGGCACGATCCACCGTTACCGGATTCCTTTCCTGGCTCGAGGCCGCTCCTCCGGGGGCGGTCTCGCCACGTCTGGCCCCTCAGCAGGACTGGCCCGCCGCCTGACCTCCGCCCGGACCGCCTGAAGGGCCTGTCAGGCGCTGTCTGGCCACGTGTGGGCTCAGCCTGTTTGATTCCGGCTGCCTGTGGAAGGTTTTGCCGCGTTTGGCCCGTCGGCAGGCCGGCTCGTCGCCTGACCTCGATCGACCGCCCGCGCGGCCGTCAGCTGTCGTGCTGTCCTGGCCACAGGTCGTCCTGGCCACAGGTCGTCCTGGCCTTGGGTCGTCCTGGCCTTGGGCTTGGGCTGTCCCGGCTCGGGTCGTTCTGTTCATGGGTCGTCTTGGCCTCGGGCTGTGCTGGCCTCGGGTCGTCTTGGCCTCGGGTCGTCCTGGCCTCGGGCTGTCTTGGCCTTCGGCTGTCTTGGCCTTCGGCTGTGCTGGCTGTGCTGGCCACCGGGTTGTCCATGCCGCGAGCGGCCTTGAGTTTGTTTTGGGTGTGTTTGGGTGGTTTGCTGTTGAAGTGGGCCAGGGGTGGCTGCTGGGGTGTGCCCCCCGCCGCGCGGTGATCGACACCGTTTCGGCGAAATGGCGGTATCCCGCCGAGCTGGACCCCGCCGTTTCGGCGAAACGGTGCGAGCTCCTCCTGCCGACGCCGTTTGCCTCGGCCGTTGCCGTCTGCCTCCGCTCCTCCGGTGGCCGGAAGTGCGGCCGGCGCGCGGTATGTCCGGTCTGGTGTGCGGGCGTCCGGGCAATGATGGCGGCCAGCGGGCGGTTGGACGGACGACCTACCTTGACCGGCCGACGAAGGCTGCGGTGCCGAGTAGATGGCTCCGACGAGTGGCCGCCCCCGGCACGTGGATGGCCAGTTCCGGGAATGGTGGTGGCCGGCGGGTCGTTGTACATGTCTGACCGGCCGATGGAAGC